>JAUROD010000012.1 GCA_030835845.1 Flavobacteriaceae bacterium | reverse complement strand
TGAAAAACTACCTATCCGTCTTTTCATCTACCTAAAAAAGATAATAAACTTTAAAACATTAATCTTCCGGACTTTGTCTATTTGCTTAAAATGTGCTTAATTCTTAATACTTTTCGGATGAATACTTGATAGGGGGAATTATGTCCGAATATCAAATAATCAGCAGAGTATTGAGGGTAGATTTGCACAATTTTTTTTTCAATTATTCGGTGGTCAACGGGGCTCTTTTTTTTAATAATCTGTTGAATACGTGTGGGGCGCACGTCAATTGACCTCTCGAAGCTTACTACACTCATTTCGAGATCATGTTTCATGATTTTATATAAACGATCATAAATGTTTATAGTGCCAATTTCGTACTTTTAAAAATCTGACTCATCTCTTTTTTATCTTGTTACTATTTGAAATAATCAAGTGATTGTATATAAGTCAATTAAATTCTGTTTTTAATTTATCTTAATGGTTGAACAACTATAAAAATTAGAGATTTTTAAGTGTCTCTAAAATCATTTCCTCATTAAGTAGATTAAAAAAGTATGTTGTACTTTTGCTACTGAGACACTGATGAAATATTTCCAATACACTCTTTTTACATTTTTTAAACTTCCAGCAGCTTGGCTTACAGGAGTCCGACTCATATATTTAGATGATAAAAAATCAATCTCGTCTATCAAGCACCGTTGGATTAATCAAAATCCTTATCAATCAATGTTTTGGGCGGTGCAGGGTATGGCTGCAGAGTTTCCAACAGGTATTCTTTTAACACAAGAAATCAAACGAAGTAATCGAAATATATCCATGTTGGTGCTCAATAACAAAGCTAGCTTTACTAAAAAAGCTAGAGGTCGTATTCATTTCACTTGTACCCAAGGAGATGAAGTTAAAGATTGTATTCAAAAGTTAATTGATACAAAAACATCCCAAAGAATTTGGTTGAACGCTACTGGTGTTAATTCAGACAACCAAGTAGTTTCCACATTTTCATTTGAATGGACTTTATTGTTAAAAGACTAATTATCTATTCTTTAATTAAACGATAAATGAATACAGCAGTTCGTTGAATTAATTGATTCAGCGTTGCTAAATTAACTGTTTCTTGTGGGGTATGCGCACCGCTTCCATTACTACCTAATCCATCTAATCCATCTACATAATCAGCAACAAATGAAATATCTGCTGCACCCCGTCTTCCTGGATCATATCCTTTTACCTCACCAAATCCAAGTGCTTGACTAACATCGCTTAACTTTTCTAAAAGAGCTTTGTTTGCCTCTGTTGGACCCATTGCAGGATAACTATCTGTAAAGGTGATTGTTGCTGTTGTTTGAGGTAAATTATCAGCAACTATTTTTCTCATTTTTTCACGTGTATTTTCTTTTTGTTCCTCCGATATAAAACGCAATCCACCATGAACAACGGCAGTTTGAGCAACAACATTTGTTTTTCCATAAGCAGTTCCTTTGCTTTTAAGCACTTCGTAATCTACAAAAGTCCCTCCTAATAAGTTACCTGGATTAAAAGTTAGATATTCTTCCCCTCGTACTTGTTCGTAAAACTGATGCAAAATTCGACCCATTTCAAAAATTGCTCCTGCTCCCGTCTGTTCACTAAAAACTCCAGAAGAATGAGCACGTTTTCCAGTTGTTTCTACTTTCCAACCCGAAGCTCCTCGTCTTGCTATGGTTGCATTATTAAATCCAGTAGCTGTTTCAAAGCCAAGTGCGATATCACTTTGTTTTGCAGCATCTATCAATTCTTTTCTGGAAATAGAAAGAGGTTTTCCGGTGCGTTCTTCGTCACCAGTAAAGGCAACTGTAATGGTCGCATCTTTTAAAAGGTTTAAATCATGTAAAGCTTTCAAAGCATATAAAATAACTACATCACCACCTTTCATATCATTTCCTCCTGGTGCAAAAGCTATGGTGTCTTGACGTTGAAAAGTTTGAAATGGACTGTCTGCTTCAAAAACAGTATCGAGGTGTCCGATTAATAGTAGTTTCTTCCCTTTTGTTCCATTGATAGATGCAAATAAGTGCCCAGCACGATTCATTTCGGTAGGCATTTCAATCCAACGTGTGTCAAAATCAATGGCATCAAATGCTTCTGAAAAAACATTGCCTACAGCCTTAACACCCTCAATATTCATTGTTCCACTGTTGATGTTGACAACTTTTTCTAAGAAATTGATCGATTCCTCTGAATAGCTCTGCACTTTCTCAACAATCTTTTTCTCTGTTCGATTTAAACGTTGTGCTTGTAGCTGACTAAATACAAAAACGAATAGGATAAAGGGGATTAGATGTTTATGGAAAATTTTCATATGTTTTTTGTTAAGGATTGAACAAATTTATTTTTTGCATAAAAGGTTTTGAATATCACTTTTAAGGATGTGTATAAAGGGATTGCAAAAACAAGTCCAAGTGTACCAAACAAAAATCCACTCATTAGAATAACAATAAAGATTTCCAAAGGATGTGATTTTACGGAAGTTGAAAAGATAAAGGGTTGACTAAAAAAGTTGTCAATCAATTGACCTACCGTAAACCCAATCATTACATAGATTGTTTGAGGGAGAATCACGGTGCTAAAATCAGCTTCTAAATTACTCGTCATTGAAAGCACAAGCATTAATAACCCACCAATCATTGGACCTATATATGGGATTAAATTAAGTAAAGCACATAGGAATGCAATTATAAATGCATTTTTAACTCCAAATACTCCAAGGATAATACTGTAAAAAATAAATAAGATTGAAATCTGAAAGACTAGGCCAATGAAATATCGTGATAAAAGATTTTTGATTCGTTCAAACGATTCTTTCAAACGGGAATGGTGTTTATTGTCAATAAAGAGAAGGATACTATTTTCCAATAGCTTTGCATCTTTGAGTAAAAAAAACGAGATAAATAAGACAGAAAAAAGACCAATAGTAAAACCGCTAAGCCAGTCTAAAAGTGTGTTTAAGAAGTTAGGGATAGCCTCTAAGTTGAGTGTATTCATCCAATCTTTTTCAAGAATCCAGTTTTTTAAATTGGTTTCTTGCCAATGAAAATAGGAGGCAATTTCAAAGAATAAGCTATTAACTTTTGATTCCAACGCATTGACGTCAAGTAGAGATAAATTTTCGCTTTGCTGAATTATAAGTGGAATAAATAAAGCAATAAGTCCAAAGAGAACAAGAACAAGAAATGTAATTGTCATCACAACGGAAAAAGTATTGTTAAAGCGAAGTTTGTTTTTTAAAAATACTGTTATAGGACGACCAATTAAGGAGGTTATGGCAGCTATAACAATATAACTGATTAGGTTTTTGAGCAGAAATAAGCTATAGATGCCAAGAGCAATAAGAAAAATATAAAGTACGGCAAGTAAAATTCCGCGGGCTATTGTAAATGCGTTCATAATTTAAATATACATATTATTGATTAATGTGTGTTGGGTGATTCATTTTTTAATGCAAAAGTATGACAAGCAACAATTGCAGCAGTTTCAGTTCGCAAACGCTGGTTGCCCAAACTTACTTCAATGAGCTTGTGTTTCCTTCCTAAAGCAATTTCTGCTGCACTAAAGTCACCTTCAGGTCCAATCAAAATGGTAGTGGGTAATGTAGGGTCTATACAATTAAAAAAGGGTTGTTTGGCGCCTTCTTCACAATGAGCAATAAAAGATGAGGGATATGCATTTATCATGGACTCAAAACTTCGAATTGGGTGAAGTGTTGGGAGATAAAATTGCTGTGATTGCTTTAAAGCCGAAAGAATAATTTTCTCAAGACGAGCCGGTTTAATTACTTTCCGTTCTGAGTGTGAGCAAATCAAAGGAGTGATATGTTGAACGCCAATTTCAGTAGCCTTTTCTAAAAACCATTCCAAACGATTGATATTCTTTGTAGGTGCAATAGCGATATGTAGAGGTTGACCAATACGAGGGTGATGAATTAGTTGATTTACTTCTGCTGTTGTCTTTTTTGATGAAACAGTTGTAAGTGTAGCAAAAATCTGATGTCCTTTACCATCAGTAATAATTATCTTTTCTCCTGCTTTTTTACGTAAAACTTTGGTTATGTGAAGGCTTTCTTCAGCATCAAAATGAAGCTTTTTCGCTGAAGGGTCAAAATTTGGAATATAAAATAGATCCATAATTACAGAGGCATTCTTGCCGTAGCGGCTTGACCGAGACTAGCATACTGCTTTTTACGAAATTTAAAATAACCTACAATACCAATCATTGCAGCGTTATCGGTTGTATATGCCATAGGAGGAAGAAACACAGTCCATCCTCTTTTTCTTGCTTCTTGGTTGAGTTTGTTTCGTAATCCAGAATTTGCAGCAACACCTCCACCTATCGCTATCTGTGAAATTGAAGTTTGTGCCACGGCCATTTCAATTTTTTCAAATATAATATTGATTAAGGTAGACTGAATTGATGCGCATAAGTCAGTTAAATTGTTAGTAATAAAATCAGGGTCTTTTTGGGTATGTTTATGTAAAAAATTAATCACTGATGTTTTAAATCCACTATAACTAACGTCTAATCCAGGAACCTTAGGTATTGGGAACTGAAAAGTGTTTGGATTACCATTTTGTGCAAGTTTATCAATTTCTGGTCCAGCAGGATAACCCAGTCCCATTGCTTTCCCACATTTATCAAAGGCTTCTCCTATTGCATCGTCTAGGGTTGTTCCCAATTCTGTAAAACTAAAGTAGTCATCTACTTGAACCAATTGAGTGTGACCTCCAGATACGGTTATGCCTAAAAAGGGAAATGTGGGAACTGGAAGGTCAGAAGCGATAAAGTGACAAAGTAAGTGCGCCTGTAAATGATGAACTTCAATTAATGGGATGTCTAATGCCATACTCATAGATTTGGCAAATGAAGTCCCTACTAAAAGCGATCCGAGTAAGCCAGGTCCACGAGTGTAAGCAATTGCATTCAGATCCTTTTTTGTAATACCTGCTTTTTTTAGTGCTTGATCAACAACTGGAACAATATTTTGTTGGTGGGCACGAGAAGCAAGCTCAGGGACCACTCCACCATAAGCTTTGTGAATCGACTGGTTTGCAATACTGTTTGATAAAACTAAGTCATTTTTTAAGACTGCAGCAGCCGTATCATCACAAGATGATTCAATGGCTAAAATATAGCATGGTTTTTGTGTTATCATTTAGTACCTTTAGTGAATGTAAATTTACGTCTTTCACATCAAAAAACGATATAAAATAGTAATCATCCTTGTAGGGCTATTTTTAGTACTTGCCCTTGGTCTTGCCTTCTTCTTTTCGTCGGCAACTGTACAAACACGTATTGCAAATACGGTTACTAAACAAATTAATCAATCGTTTAAAACGAATATTAAAATCGAATATGCACAAGTAGATTTAAACGCAAGACTTCAACTTAAAAAAGTCCTTATTCTTGATTATCAAAAAGATACACTTTTTTTTACAAATAAGTTTAGTGTCCGACTTGCTGAATTAGATAATGTTTTTGAAGGACGCTATCAGTTCTCAGATATTTTTTTAGAAGCACCCAAACTTGTGCTTCGAACATATCCTGGTGATAGCCTAAGTAACCTTCAAATTTTCATCAATAAATTAAGTTCAGATAATAAACAAGAAAGTAAAAGTCGAATTAACATCGATGAAATTAAACTTTCAAAAGGGGAATTTGTTTTTGACCAAGAAAATCAATCAACACAAAAGATTAACAATATTAACTTAGTCCTCAACAAAGCGATTTACAATGTAGATAATGTTGAGGTTAGTATCTCAGAAGGAAGTTTGTTTCAAAGTGATCTAGGAGAATTGACTAGCATTAGTGCTCAGTTAAAAATAAAGAAATCACAAATCGAACTCACAGAATTAATGCTTGAAGGCGATGGACTTTTAATTGAGAGTGATGTTCACCTTAGACCTGCTCAAAAAATTCACGATAGCCTCGGGAGAAGTATCTTTTTTGAAAACTTAAAGATGCGTGCCAATCTTGATTATTTTCCTGGGTTGGCTAACCAATTAAAGCCAAATCAAATTATTGAATTGGAAGGAAATTTGGTTCGATATGAAAATTTAATTCGGTCTCAATTAAAGTTGAAATTTGGAAAAAAAAGTCAGTTTTCGGGTCGTTTTGAAGTCGGCTTTGAGGAAAAAGAAATAAGTAACGTTGAAAGTGTAGGAATGGATTTTAGAATTCATCAGTATGATGTGGCAAGTTTGTTGACAACAAAGACTCTCAATCAGTTTCAGTGGAATCAACTAAATTTTAATCAGTTGATTGGAAATTCAACCTTTTCATATAAACCAAAAAAGTCAATAAACATTAATTCGACAATTCGATTAAAGGAAGGTATTATTGTCCCTGTCATTAAAGGGTATTACCGTAATGATTCGTGGAATCTACATAACGAACTTGGCGTTGATAAACTAGCCCTAGGTGAGCTTATAAATAAACCTTTATTAGAGTCTGTAAGTGGGAACGCTTCTTTTGACATGCAAATAGCTGAAAACCATGCACTTTGGTATGAAGGTAAGTTTAATTTAAATACAATTAATTTTTCTGGAAATCAATTGCAGCATATTGAAGCAAACTTTAAAAATAATTCAAAAATTCGTTGGGTTGAAACAACTATTGATGATCCAAATTTAAAATTTCATTTGCGTTTTGATCAACAAAAAAATAAGGGAGAGAATTTTCGTTGGAATTCAGAATTTAAATATGTTGATTTGTCAGCATTTGGATTTACAAATCAAAGTTCAAAAACAATTTTATCTATTGATTTAAAAGGAAAAGGTACAACTGATTTACATGATAAAATTGCAGTATCTTCTCTTTTAATCTCCAATAGTGATCAGAAATACACTTTTGAAGATTTTGAATTCCAATTCAATCACTCAAATAAAGGAAAGAATACGCTATCGATTACTCCTTCAGATGCACTCGATTTGTCTTTGTCAGGAAAATTTAAATATTTAGATTTTCCTATGCTGTTTCAAAATGCAGTTAGCGAAGCCTTCCTTATTTCACAACGTAATCCACTAGAAGAACCTTCGGCATTAACATTCAACATTCAGCTTAAAGAAAAGCTAATTCAGGCTTTATATCCTAACTTAACTTCCACTGAAGGATTGCAATTAAAAGGAAACTTAAATGCCAAACAGGGAGCATCTTCTTTACGATTTAATCTTCCTTACTTACAATTGGGTGAATATCGGTTTGATTCTGTATTTCTTGAAACCCATCCAAACACTACCCCATATTCAGCTGTCTTAAAGGTTGAAAAACTTGAGGTTGGAAATGTTAAAATAACCCAAGTTGAAGCCTTAGCACAACGAAAGAATAAGGGTTTAAATACCTCCTTAAAAGGAAACTTTGGGAAAGATTTTGTCAATGTATTTAACTTTAATTTTAATCATCGTTTAGAAGGTGATAAGTCTCAATTTAAGTTATTGGAGGGCGAAATTGTTATATCAGATAATCATTGGGTTTTTCAATCACCAGCTCCTCAAACACTTATCTATAATTTTTTAACAAAACAGATAAAAATAAACCAATTAAGAGCCCAAACAAATCAACAATCATTTGATGTATCAATGCGTTTCAATAATCTTACAGATTTTGATTTAAATTTAAATTTATCAAAAATTGATTTAGTCGAAATTCTTCCTGAAAGTGATAAGTTTAATTTTAAAGGTCAATTAACAGGTGAAGTTAAAATCGTACAGAATACACAAGAAAAAAGTGCTCAAGCTAAATTTGACTTAACTTCTTTTGTGATAAACGATGTAAAAATGGGAGACCTAAAAACTACTTTATCAGGGATTCCTCAGTTGAATGCATATCAAATTGACACAACAATAAATGGGATTTCAAATACACCACTCCAAGGAAATGGAGTGATTCGTGTGATAGAGGGTAAGCCCAATCTAAATCTGGATTTATCACTTGACAGCTTTGATTTGTCCTTTTTATCACCATTAGGAAAAGAAAACTTAAAAGACATCAAGGGATTTCTTTCTGGAGATTTGAATTTATGGGGTGATTTTAATGATTTAAAACTTAATGGGAAAGGTGAAATTAGTCGTGGTGGAATTTTTGTCCCCAGCATAAATGTTCATTATGAATTTGGAGACGAATCAATTATGAATTTCCAAAATAACACATTTGAGTTAGTCAACACCAATGTAACTGAAAACCAAGAAAATACCAGTGCTGTTTTGAGCGGTTTAATTACCCATCGAAATTTTAAAGCATGGGAACTAAGTTTAGGGGTTCGTACGGACAGACTGATGATTTTTAATCAGCCAGAAGATCCTGGTGCACTTTTTTACGGTCAAGGATTCTTAAATGGTCAAGCAAAATTCGAGGGTCCATTAAAATCACTAACGCTCATGGTGAATGGAAGTTCTGCATCGGGGACATCATTGGTAATTCCTTGGCAAGAAGACAAAGGACTTTCAGATACTTCATTTATTGATTTTATCGATAAAGACAGAATTGATTTAGAAACTATTGATGCAGGTATATCCTCTTTTGATGAAGACTTTAGAGGTTTTGAAATGATTTTTGATTTAGATGTCAATAATGAAGCCCAATTGGAAATTGTAGTGGATCAAAGCTCAGGAAGCACTCTATCCGGTCGTGGTGCTGGGAATGTATTGATTGAAACGAATATTGATGGAAAATTTAATATTTGGGGTGATTTTATTACCTATGACGGTGTATATAATTTTAAAAATTTAGGTTTAATTGATAAAAAATTTAGCGTAAATCAAGGAGGAACAATTGTGTGGGAAGGAGACCCTCTAGATGCACAATTGAACATTGATGCTACTTATCAAGTCCCAGGTGGGGCTAATCCGGCATTGTTGGTTGATAATCCGAATTTTAACCGAAAAATACCTACTGAGGTAACTATTCAACTTCGTGGTAATTTAATCAAACCTGATGACCCTGTTTTTGATATTTCTTTTCCGAATACTACAGGTATCGTTTCATCAGAAATAAATTATCGTTTAGCTGATGAACAAAGACGTCAGCTTCAAGCAATTTCTCTATTATCTCAAGGTATTTTTATCAGTGATGTTTCCATTTCATTCCAGGGCATAACGAACAACTTGTATGAAAAAGCATCCGATGTTTTTAGTACTTTGTTGGGAACAAATGAGGGTAAACTAAATATCGGATTAAATTACCTACAAGGTGATAACAACCCCAATTTCAATTTACAGACAGAGGATCGTATAGGGTTGACTTTATCCACACAACTTAGTGATCGAATTTTGATTAACGGAAAAATTGGTGTTCCAGTAGACGGAGTTCAAGAAACATTGATTGTTGGAGATGTTCAAATCGATTTTATCCTAAACGATAGTGGTACATTAAAAGCTAAAGTTTTTAACCGAGAAAATGAATTCCGGTATCTTGGAGATGATTTAAGTTATACTCAAGGAATGGGAATGTCGTATCAAGTGGATTTTAATAGCTTTAGACAACTTCTAGAAAAAATAAAAAATAAATCAGAATAACATCTAAAAAGAAAATATAAACTATTGTTTTATAGTGGGATAAGATGTTTTTTTACATCTATTGAAGTGTTTTCTGAAAACGTTGTCGTTTTGTTGAAGTGTTTTTTTTGATATCAAGATAATAACTACCGTATAAAATCGCTATTTTTGGGCTGCAATTATGGAAAACCAACTAAAAAAAATCGCTGTATTAACCTCTGGAGGAGACTCCCCGGGAATGAATGCAGCAGTTCGTGCGGTAGTTCGTACAAGTGTTTTTTACAATATTAATTGTTTTGCTGTCTATCAAGGCTATCAAGGGCTAATTGATGGAAATATGAAGGTAATTAATGCGCGTGGAGTAAATAATATCATCAACAAAGGTGGTACTATTCTTAAATCGGCACGTTCATTGGAATTTAGAACACCAGAAGGGCGAAAAAAAGCATACGATAACCTAAAAAAGAATCAAATCGAAGCATTGGTTGTTATTGGTGGTGATGGTTCTTTTACCGGTGCAATGATTTTTCAAAACGAATTTAATTTCCCAGTCATTGGAATACCAGGAACAATTGATAACGACATCTATGGAACCAATTATACCCTAGGGTATGATACTGCTATTAATACAGTGGTTGAGGCGATTGATAAAATTCGTGATACGGCAAGCTCACACAACCGTTTATTCTTTGTTGAAGTAATGGGGCGTGATGCAGGGCACATTGCACTTAATTCTGGAATTGGTGCTGGTGCGGAAGAAATTTTAATTCCTGAGGAAAATAGAGGATTAGAGCAATTGTTAGAATCACTCAAACGTTCCGAAAAATCAGGTAAATCCTCTAGTATCGTAGTTGTTGCAGAAGGAGATAAAACAGGTAAGAATGTATTTGAAATAGCTTCTTATGTGGAAAAAAACCTTCCTTACTATGAGGTACGTGTCTCTGTATTAGGGCACATGCAACGTGGAGGTTCACCAAGTTGTTTTGATCGTGTACTTGCATCCCGTATGGGTGTACACGCTGTTGAATCTCTGTTAAAAGGAGAATCAAATGTAATGGTTGGGGTAAACAATGACCAAATGGAATTAACTCCTTTGGAAAAAGCAATCAAAGGAAAATCAGAAATCAATAAGGATTTATTGAGGGTAACCGATATACTATCCATTTAATTAAATTAAACTAAATAAATTAAGAATGTCTTTAAAAATTGGAATTAACGGATTTGGAAGAATTGGACGACTTGTATTTCGTTCAGCAATGAAACAAGAGGATGTAACTATCGTAGGAATTAATGACCTATTAGATGTTGATCATTTAGCATATCTATTGAAATATGATTCAGTTCATGGTAAATATGATGGAACTGTTGAGGTTGAAGGAGGCGATTTAATCGTAGACGGACACCGAGTAAAAATTAGTGCAGAACGTAATCCAGCTGATATTGGTTGGGGAACTTTAAATACTGATGTTGTAGCCGAATGTACTGGTATTTTTACCACATTAGAGAAAGCGCAAGCACATATAGACGGAGGTGCAAAAAAGGTTGTTATTTCGGCTCCATCAGCTGATGCACCAATGTTTGTGATGGGAGTTAACCATAAAGAAGCCACTGCTAATCAAACAATTGTATCAAATGCCTCTTGTACTACAAACTGTCTTGCACCAGTTGCAAAAGTACTTAACGACAATTTTGGAATTGTTGATGGTTTAATGACGACTGTTCATGCAACTACTGCAACTCAATTTACTGTTGATGGACCATCTAGAAAAGACTTCCGAGGAGGTCGTAGTGCTCTAGTTAATATTATGCCAGCTTCAACTGGAGCTGCTAAAGCGGTAACTAAAGTAATTCCATCATTAGTTGGGAAACTTACCGGTATGGCATTTCGTGTTCCAACTGCAAATGTTTCTGTAGTTGATTTAACGGTTCGTTTGGAAAAAGCAACTAGCTATGAAGAAATTAAAGCAGTAATGAAAGCTAATGCAGAGGGTGAGTTGTCAGGTGTTTTAGGATATACTGATGAAGCTGTTGTATCACAAGATTTTGTTGGGGACGTACGTACCTCAATCTTTGATGCTGGTGCTGGTATGGAATTAAATGCAAATTTCTTCAAAATCATCAGTTGGTATGACAACGAATGTGGTTATTCCAATAAATTAATTGATTTAGCTAAACACATCAACCAACTATAAGTTATGTATTTAATTGTTGATAGTGGGTCTACCAAAACAGATTGGTATGCCGTAGATTTCGATGGAAAAATTTTATTTTCTACACAAACATTAGGGCTTAACCCACAGGTCCTCTCCTCAGCTATTCTGAACGAGCGTATAATTAACAATTATGAAATTTATCAAAATAGAGATGCGGTCACGCATCTCTATTTCTATGGTGCAGGTTGTGGAATCAACTCTACCGTAGAACGAATTAGTAAAGTTTTTCAAGAGATTTTTACCAATTGTGAGTTCTCAATTAAAGAAGACACTTACGCTGCTGTATACTCAACTGCTAAACCAGATGAGTCATCAATCGTATGTATACTTGGAACAGGTTCAAATTGCTCCTATTTTGATGGTAAAAAAGTATACCAGCACATAACTTCATTAGGGTATATTTTGATGGATGAGGCTAGTGGTAATTTTTATGGGAAACAATTGGTTAGAGGCTATTATTTTAATGAAATGCCTTCTCAACTATCTCATCAGTTTGAAGCAGAATTTACTTTAGATCCCGACACGGTTAAGGAAAATCTATACAGAAGAGAAAATCCAAATACCTATTTAGCTGGTTTTGCTAAATTTTTAATTGAAAACAGAGAACATCCATACATGCAAAAAATCATCCATGATGGATTGGATCGGTTTATACAACACCAAGTTCTTCAGTTTGATAATGCAAAAGAACTTCCTATACATTTTGTAGGTTCCATAGCTCATTTTCTGAAAAGTGATTTAGAAAAAGCAATGGAAAGGTTTGGCTTGACACTAGGTCGAGTTGTTAAGCGTCCAATTGATGGTCTAGTGGATTACCATATTTCACTACTCAATTTGAAAGCCTAATTTACTTTATAGCTATCATTGAAATTTCTACCCTAACGAACTTGGGTAGGTTAGATACTTCTACTGTTTCTCTTGCAGGTGCAGTTGCTTCATCAAAGAAACTCCCATAAACAGTATTTACTTTAGCAAAATTGTTCATATCACTGAGGAAAATAGAGGTTTTAACTACATTTTCAAAAGTCATTCCAGCTGCTTTTAAAACTGCACTCAAGTTGTTCATTACTTGAGTAGTTTCGGCTGATAAATCTCCCTCAACAAGTTCCATTGTTTCAGGAATAAGTCCAATCTGTCCTGAGAGATAAAGTGTGTCGTTAACCAATGTAGCCTGGTTATATGGTCCAAGGGGGGCAGGGGCATTTTCGGTATTGATAATAATTTGTTTCATAGTTTAAAAATTACGGTCGGGCACACGACGTTTTTCATATTTTAAATCACTTAAAAGACCAGATTTTATTCCTATGAAGAAATACCACGAAGCTCTACTGCTAAAAGGCACCCAGCTAAAGTTTAATTTCCAGCTTTTTAAATCACGATTGAATCTAAGTTGTGTATATGTCACTCCTTTTCCTTTGAAATCGTACCCTGAAGATACTCCAATTTTCCATTTGGGTGTTATATCTAAATCTCCAGAGACCATGAGTGAATTATTTGTAAAATCTTTTTGGCCTTGATTGTTGTTGTATGTTAACGAATGGGCAAGACGTATTTTCCAGGGTATTTTTGTACTGTAGAGCTCACTTATTTCGCTATCATTTTCCTCTTGTTTATTCACTAAACTGTTTGAGAAATCATTGGCAACCCCGAACAAATCATCATCACGTCCTCCGCCTGCTAGTCTTTCTTCGAGTGCAAAATCATCGATATAATCTTCATTTTCTTCTTCTTTTTCGTCTTCTTCATCCTTAGCTTTTGAGCTGAATGTTTCATTATCAAGGCTAAAATTAAGGTTGATATTTGCACTTGTTAGTCGAGCTAAACCACCACCATTTTTGAAATGGTAGGTATTTATTCGTTTTAAGTCTTCATCAAGACTATATGGGTCAAATGTGGCATTTAAATTTATTTTTAATTCATCTTTAAATAAACTTAGTCCGGTACTAACGCGTATTGGAGAAAGTTTGAATTCTGTTCCAGCAAAATTGTAACTCGTACTTAAATTAAGGTTATTGAGAAGTTGGATTTTTTTAGGTTCTGTAGCAAGAGTATCCTTATCTCTTACTTTAGCTTCTAGGGTATTGTTAATACTTATTCCCATGCTTTCGGAAAAATTTTTACCTGGCCGACCAAATAATGCGTTTTCAAATCTCGTATATTCAGCTGTATTCCCGTCAGCATCTACAATGTAAGTGTCATAATATTGATCAAAACTTGGTCTTGTACTATATGAAATTGAAGGACGAATAGTGTGTCGAATGGATTGTATTTTTTTTCCTTCTTTGAAATTATACGTTCCGTAAACGGTCGTTCCTATACTTGCGTTTACGTTATATGTACGAAATGCATCAAAACCACTTATTGTGTCTTTTACAACTCCATCTTCTTCTGTGTAATCATTATATTTAATTGAGTTTTGTGTCCATACTTCCTGGAGTGTACCGCCAACACTAACACTAAGGTGTTTGAGTAATTTAAAATTAGTTGTAATTGGAATGTTATGTCTTGCTCCAGAAACTGCATCATCATACATCTCACCAGTAAATAGCTTTTCTTCAGTAGTACGTATTCTACTTTCAGCAACAGTAGTGAGTTGAAGGTTTATGTTTTGAAAGATGCCTTTTTTAATTCCATCTCGCTTAGCAAATGGATAAATACGCTCCATATTAGCTTGAAGAGTGGGCAATGTTAAATTGGCTGTTTTAGTGTTTTTATTTTGGGAAAGACTTGTAGTAAGAGAAACATTTACTCTCGGGTATTTGGGGAAGGTTTTGGAATATGAAATTGAGGAGCTTAAATTATTATTCAAAAAATTTGAACTATTCAATTGATTAATAGATTGTTGAAAATATGAACTGCTCCCAAGGTTTACCGATGCTGAGAAATTTGACGTAGGACTAGCTTTAGGATCTTGTCTGTGTGACCAACGAATATTATAAACAGAAGATTTTGAGTATCCATCAAAACCTCTTTCACCGTTTACTAGGTTTTCATAACGAAAGCTAAAAGAACCACTAAATTTATAGTTTACTTTATATCGATTATCAAGCCTAAGACCATAACTCCCGTTTGTGTAGTAATCTCCCACCATATTTAAGTCGAGATTGTCAGATAATGCGAGATAATACCCCATGTTTTGGAGGTAATATCCTCGAGCATTACTTTCCCCAATCGTTGGGAATATAAAGCCAGACTCTTTTCGATCACCAGCTGGAAAATAAGCAAAGGGGACAAAAACGGGGGTAGGAACATCAGCAATGTAAAGATTGCTAAAACCAGCAATTATTTTACCTCCAGGAACTAGTTTACCTTTACGAACACGGATAAAATAATCTGGATTTTCTTGATCTTCAGCAGTAGTTACTTTTGCATTTTTAATATAATAGACAGAATCGTTTTCTTTTTTGGTAAAGCTTGAAAAAACATTCATTCCACTTTGTGCAGTCTTGGAGTTCCATATCAATGCTTTTTTTGTGTCAAAATTAAAGCGGATTGAATCTGGATTTATTTCATCGTTACCTTGTATAAAAACAGGTTTTTGTGAATATTCTCCCAAACTATCTCGCATTCGCCCAGCGTAGACTTCACTTTTTGCATAATCTAAAAAAATGACTCCAGATGTCAATACCATATCTTGATATGAGATTGTCGCTTTGTTGTACAGTCTAATTCTATTTGTTTTTTTATCTATTTTGATAGAATCGGTAGCATTATAACTTATTTCGTCTAAAAGTAGCCCTTTCTTTGGAGGAATCGAGTCATTTGCAATAACACTAATACTATCAAGCTTAATTTCGGGAAAAGTAAATGCAGAAGGTAAGCTGTCTTTTGATGGAGAGATATCGTCTCCTTGAGCTTGGAGGTTAACACACCAACTCAATAAAAGAATTAGGTAAAGGTGAAAAGAATTTGTTTGCAAGATGATAAAGGCTAAATTTGTATCAAATGACCAGTTCAAAATTACACATAATTTTAAACACACTGTGGCTTTTAACTATTTATTAGTGCTAAACAAATGAAAGTAATCTTACTTAAAAAGTTTCTTTTTTTAATTTTGATTTATGTCCCAACTTTACTTTTGGCACAAACACCTCCAGCTGACTTCGTTGTTGTCCTAGATGCTGGTCATGGAGGAAAAGACAACGGTAACCGTGGAAATGGATATTATGAGAAAAATATCGCTTTAAATATTACACTCAATATTGGTCAAAAACTAGAAAAAATAAAAGGAGTAAAGGTTATTTATACTCGAAAAGACGACCGTTTTATTGAACTAAATAATCGTGCTGAGATTGCAAATAAAGCTGATGCAAATCTATTTATATCCATTCATTGTGACGCATTTACCTCCTCAAAAGCATATGGAGCTGGTACTTTTGTTTTAGGATTACATCGCAATCAAGATAATTTTAGAATTGCTCAAAAAGAAAATTCTGTAATCTTTTTGGAAGAAGATTATGAATCAAAATATGATGGCTTTGACCCGAATAATCCGGAGTCTGTAATTAGTTTAGTTTTGATGCAAGAAACGTATCTAGATCAAAGTATAATTGCTGCTAGTACCATTCAGCAAAGTTTTGTAAAGAATCTGAAAAGAAAAGACAGAACGGTTAAGCAAGCAGGATTTTTAGTGTTGAGAGAGACCTATATGCCTAGTGTTCTCGTTGAGGTTGGTTTTTTGACAAATGCAAATGAGGGTGCTTATCTCAATTCATCCAAAGGACAACGCGAAATATCAAATGCAATTACTGAAGCTATATTGTCTTATAAATCTGCACTCAGTTCCTCACTTGCAACTTCTGTTTCAACAAACACCATTTCAATAGATGAGCCCGAGGTAGTTACTCAAAAAGATATAGCTAACACTACAAATGAAAATATTAGTTTTGTTGTCCAAATAGCAGCTAGTTCCAAAAAGATAGCTTTGGATTCAGAAAATTTCAACGGCTTATTTCCCATAAAAATCGAACAAAACAACGGATTATATCGTTATTATTACGGAAACACCATAAATTTTGACGATGTGTTAAAACTCAAGAAAAAGGCACAAAAAAGAGGCTATGAACATGCCTTTATTGTAGCTTTTAAGAATGGCAAAAAAGTTAAACTTTCCGACGTAATCTCCAGAAATTGATAGGGATAAAAAGGGAAATTATTCTTAGATTTGAGGTATCCTAAAATAATCTTTTGAAAGTATCTAACGAAATTAAAGTTGCCCTAGTAGTTATCTTGAGTATAGTCATGTTTTTACTTGGGTTCAATTTTTTGAATGGAACTTCATTACTTGAAAGTGAAAACACATTTTACACGCATTACGAAAATGTTGAAGGTCTTCAAGTTGGTACAAATGTTACTGTAAATGGGCTGACTGTTGGAAAAGTAAAATCAATCGAATTTTCTGATGATTTAACCCGTATGATAGTCTCATTTTCACTACGTAACGATATTCTTTTTTCTTCAAACAGTAAAGCAGAATTATATGAAGCTGGTTTAATTGGAGGTAAATCGATTGCCATTCAGCCTACATTTGATAAAGCTCCTAAATTTAAAGATGGAGATACAATTGAAGGTATCGTAAAGCCTGGATTAACTGATGTTGTTAATCAGCAAATAGCACCATTACAACAAAAACTTGAAAGTGCTATTTCAAATGCAGATTCATTATTCATAGGTGTTAATAATATTTTAGACACCGATGGTCAAAACAATTTGTCTCAGACAATTGAAGATCTTTCTACTACAATAAAATCAATTAAATCTGCAGCAAATACCCTTGATCTACTTCTTGCTAATCAAAGTAAAAATCTTGAATCTACTTTTGAAAACATAGCCGTTGTCAGTGAAAATATGAATCAATTAACAGATTCTCTGCTACAATCCAATTTAAAACAAACTCTTTTGAGCTTTGAGTCCACAGTTTCAAGCCTTAGCATTCTTTTAGCTGAAATTGAGAAGGGTGAAGGTAATTTAGGAAAATTATTTAAGGAGGAAGGTCTTTATGAAAATATTGAGAATAGCACGAACGAGATAAATGCATTGATAAAAGATCTTAAAGAACACCCAAAACGATATGTGCATTTTTCACTTTTTGGTAAAAAAGAAAAACCCTACCAAGAAATTAAAAAAGAGAAATAGAGTTAGATGGAACTAGTGCCGAATTTTATTTTTATTACGATTGTATCTGTTGCAATTGGTTTTTTTATTCGTAGCATTAATCAAATTCGCCATAATATATTATTAGGTAAACCAATTGACCGTTCAGACAACGCGAAGGCACGTTGGAAAAACATGACTCGAATTGCACTTGGTCAATCAAAAATGGTGTCACGCCCAATAGCTGGTATATTGCACGTTGTTGTATATATTGGATTTATTTTAATCAACATTGAATTACTTGAAATTATTGTAGATGGTATTTTAGGAACACATCGAATTTTTGCTCCTTTCCTAGGGGATTTTTATAATTTTCTGATTGCAAGTTTTGAGGTTTTAGCTCTTCTTGTTTTAATTAGCGTACTCGTGTTTTGGTCTCGAAGAAATATAATTCGAATCCAACGGTTTTGGAAAGATGAGATGAAAGGTTGGCCAAAGTTAGATGCTGATTTGATTCTTTATTTTGAAGTCGTTTTGATGAGTCTTTTTTTAACAATGAACGGAGCTGACTTGGCAATTCAAACTTTTTATCCTGATGCAAGCCACTATATAAAGGCTGGGTCTTTTCCAGTGAGCCAATTTTTACTCCCACTTTTTGAAAACTATTCTTTGTCTTCTTTAATAACTATTGAGCGTAGTTCTTGGTGGATGCACATTACAGGTATTTTGATTTTTTTGAATTATCTCTATTATTCAAAACACTTACACATTCTACTTGCTTTCCCAAATACTTTTTTTGCTAATTTAAGAGCAAAAGGAGCTTTTGTGAATAATCCAAACGTAACCAACGAGGTAAAGTTGATGTTAGATCCAAATGCAGATCCCTATGCCTCTCCTGACACTGATGAAGATGTAGAGAAATTTGGTGCTTCTGAAGTAACCGATTTGAATTGGGTCCAGTTGCTTAATGCTTATACATGTACTGAGTGCGGTAGATGTACGAGTGAATGTCCAGCAAATCAAACAGGTAAATTATTGTCTCCACGAAAAATAATGATGGACACAAGAGACCGCTTGACAGAAGTTGGGAATAATATCAAATCGAACAAGGGTGAGTTTAAACCTGACGGCAAACAGTTATTAGGAGATTACATTTCTCATGAAGAAATATGGGCTTGTACATCCTGTAATGCATGTGTAGAAGCATGCCCAGTTGATATAGACCCATTGTCAATAATCATGCGAATGCGAGAGTACTTAGTCATGGAGGAATCAGCCGCTCCAATGGATTTGAATAACATGATGAGTAATATTGAAAATAATGGTGCACCCTGGCCATTTAATCAACAAGATAGAGCAAATTGGACAAAAGAAATTTAATAAACGAAAATTAAAACTATGCACAAAGAAGAAGCTGAAAGCTATTTACACAAAAAAGTAGAGGACGGAGAAATCGTTAGCCCAGTACTTCCAGAGGGAATCAAAAACTATCTCATCGATATCGATGGAACAGTTTGTGATGATATTCCCAACGAAGAGCCTGAACGTATGGCAACTGCAAAACATTTTCCTGACGCACTAGAAACACTTAACAATTGGTTTGACCAAGGTCATTTAATTTGTTTCTTTACTTCTCGTGTAGAAAGTCATCGTGAGGTTACCGAAACATGGTTGAAAGAAAAAGGGTTCAAATATCATAGCCTTTTGATGGGAAAACCAAGAGGTGGAAATTATCATTGGATTGATAATCATTTAGTTAAAGCCACACGTTATAACGGTCATTTTACTGATTTAATTGAAAAAGAAGTAACCATCGAAGTTTTCGATGATGGTAACCAAAAATAAGAATCATGATCAGAGTACCCACACTTGCAGAATGTTTAGCATCTGGTAAAACACCTGAAATTTTATTTTGGGTAGGTTGTGCAGGAAGTTTTGACGAACGAGCCAAAAAAATCACCAAAGCCTTTGTCAAACTTCTTGATAATGCTGGGGTTGACTTCGCTGTTTTGGGTGCTGAAGAAAGTTGCACTGGCGATCCTGCTAAACGTTCAGGAAATGAATTTCTTTTTCAAATGCAAGCAATGACAAATATTGAGGTGTTGAATGCCTATGAAGTCAATAAAATCGTCACTACTTGTCCTCATTGTTTCAATACTTTAAAGAACGAATATCCAGAATTAGGAGGTAATTATGAGGTAATTCATCACACACAACTTCTTCGGGATTTACTCGAAGAAGGTAGAATCACAATTGTTGAGGGAAGTTTTAAAGGTAAACGAATTACCTATCATGATCCATGTTATTTAGGACGTGCTAACAATGTTTATGAAGCTCCACGAGAACTAATACGAAAATTAGATGCCGAATTAGTAGAAATGAAAAGCTGTAAATCACGTGGTCTTTGTTGTGGGGCAGGAGGAGCTCAAATGTTTAAAGAACCTGAAAAAGGGAATAAAGATATCAATATTGAACGGACAGAACAGGCTCTTGAAACAAAACCCGATATAATTGCTGCTGGATGTCCATTTTGTAATACAATGTTGTCAGATGGTGTTAAGAATAAAGAAAAGGAAGACAGTCTCCCTGTGATGGATCTTGCCGAAATGATAGCTACTGCTAAAGATTTATAAATGCTTATTCCATTTAATCAGTTACCCGATTACTCTCGTGTTTGGATTTATCCCTCTTCACGTGTATTTACCTCGGAAGAAAAAGTTGAAATAGAGGCTGTTTTAAAGACATTTCTAGAAAACTGGTCTACTCATGGAACACCATTAGAAACAGCTTTTGAATTACCCTATGACCGTTTTATTGTAATTGGATTAAACGAAGAGGTACAAGGAGCGTCTGGTTGCTCAATTGATTCATCGGTTTATTTAATTCAGTCCTTGGAGCAGAAATACAAACTTCAGTTACTAGATAAGATGAATGTGTGTTACAAATCAAATGATACGATTGTTTATTCACCATTAAAAGAATTTAGAAAACTAGCAAAATCACCTAAAATTTCTCTAAAAACAATTGTCTTTAATAATCTAGTGGTAGATAAAGGTGAATATAAAAGCCTTTGGGAAGTTCCTGCCGCTGATAGTTGGCATGCTCGTTTTATAAAATAATTTGGTATGCGGATATTAATTTTCTTTTGTACACTCATACTAAAAGCCCAAACTCCTGACCCTTTGTTGACAGACGATTGGGAAGCACAACAAGAGTGGGTAGATAGCATTTATTCGAAAATGAGTTTGGATGAAAAAATTGGTCAGCTTTTTATGGTCATGGCATTTTCCGAACAGGGTTTAGATCATTACAAAACCATTGAAAAGCAGGTTGAAGAATTTCATTTAGGAGGGATTATATTTTCATTAGGAGGACCAGTTACACAATCCAATTGGGTTAACAGTTTACAAAAAACATCTAAAATTCCATTGCTCATTGGGATGGATGCAGAGTGGGGGGTAGCAATGCGCCTAGACTCGGTTCGTCCTTTTCCTTGGAACATGACTCTTGGAGCAATTCAAGATAATAAATTAGTTGATGAAATCGGCTATCGTATTGGTGAACAGGCAAATAGATTGGGTGTACATATTAATTTTTCTCCTGATGTTGATATTAATACAAATCCAAATAATCCAATTATTGGAAACCGTTCTTTTGGAGAGGATAAAATCAATGTGAGTGAAAAAGGAATTGCATATATGTCTGGTATGCATCGTGCAGGAGTACTATCCTCAGCAAAACATTTCCCTGGTCATGGAGATGCATCAAAGGATTCCCATCTAGACTTACCATTAATTAACTTCTCAAGAGCTCGTTTAAAAGAAACCGAAATAGCACCCTTTAAGGCGTTAATTGATAGCGGTGTGTCTTCTGTAATGGTAGCTCACCTCAATATTCCTGCATTAGATGAAGGAGTTCCGTCTTCTTTGTCTAAAAAAATCATTACAGGATTACTAAAAAATACACTAGGATTTAAGGGATTGGTTATCACGGACGCTTTGAACATGAAAGGAGTAACAGAATTTTCGGGATTTGATAGTCTTGATGTGGCTGCTTTTTTAGCTGGAAATGATGTTTTGTTGATTCCAAATAATATTCAACGTGCAGTAAATAAAATGAAACGTGCATACCGTCAGCAAGAATTTGATGAAGTTCGTTTGGCTCATTCGGTTAAAAAAATTCTCAAAGCAAAATATAAAGTAGGGTTATCTAATTATACTCCCATTGAACTGACTGATTTAATCACAGATTTGAACACTGAAAAAGACAACTATTTAATAGAAACAGCTTTTGCTGAGTCAATTACATTGGTGACTAAAAGAGGAGAACTGACGCTTCCAAAAGAGAAGCAGTATGGTTATATAAAAATGGGAGATGACCAAGGTGATATATTCTTTAAAACTCTTTCCAAGAACAGAAAATTAACGGTATTAAATAGCAAAGGATCAGAGGATGATGTTATTGAGCAAGCAAAACCCTACAGTGATATTATTGTTGGTTTTCACAGGTCTAATCAAACACCATGGAAACCTTCAGATTTCACTCAAAAAGAGCGTAAAATACTAGATGAATTAGCTCGTACCCATTCATTGACATTAGCTGCTTTTGTGAAACCATATGCTTTGTCTAAAATTACCTCACTTTCTGATTATCGTACGGTATTGATGAGTTATCAAAATAGTGATGAAGCACAGCGATTGACTGCTGAAATTTTATTGGGAAAAAGAGGAGTAAAGGGTAAATTACCTGTTTCCATTTCAAATTTATTTGAAGTGGGTCATGGAATTAGTTTAACCAAACAAACTACGTTAACTTACAGTGATCCATATTCAGTTGGAATAGATAGCGTCAAATTATCAGCAATAGATGAATTGGCAAAGATTACTATAGATTCTATGATGGCTCCAGGTATGCAAATTTTGGCTGCTCGGAATGGGAAAATATTTTATCATAAATCATTTGGTTACCACACATATAAAAAAGAAGTCAGTGTAAAAAACGATCATTTATATGATTTAGCATCATTAACTAAAGTATTGACTACTCTGCCTCTTGTTGCCCAGGAGATTGAAAGTGGAAGTTTAAGTTTCGATCAACGTCTTGGTGATTTATCGCCTCTTTTTGAAGACTCAAATAAAGCAGATTTAAATTTAAAGGAAGTCCTTTCTTATCAATCTGGTATTGTTCCATGGGTTCCATTTTATAAAGAAACTTTACGAAATCATGATGGAAAATTAATGCGCAAGCACTACAGATCCAAAAAAAGTACTCGATTCAATAGCGAAGTAGCTAAGACAGTTTTTACGCGATCATCTCAAAAAGAAAGCCAGTTAGAAGCACTATTGGATACAGATTTACTTGAAAAAGGTCGTCATTACTCGGATTTGCCTTTAATTTTTATGCAGCATTATTTGGAGGACAAATTCAATCTACCATTGAATATAATGGTAGAAGAACGTTTTTACAAACCTCTAGGTTTAACTTCTACCTTATTTAATCCATTACAGCGTTTTCCCGAAAGTCAGATAGTACCATCAGAAGTAGATAATTATTTTAGAAATCAAACCCTTCAAGGATATGTCCATGATATGACAGCATCCATTCAGGGAGGTGTCTCAGGTCATGCAGGGCTTTTTTCAAACAGCTATGAAGTAGCTATTTTAATGCAAATGTTATTACAAAAAGGGCAATATGGTGGTCGCACCTATTTTTCTGAGAACACCTTCGATTTATTTAATCAGTGTTATTATTGTGATGACCAAAATCGTCATGGAATCATCCTAGACAAGCCACAACTATGGGGTGGGGGAATGACATTTCAGGGAATTTCTCCAGATAGCTTTGGAATATCAGGTTTTACTGGAAATTTAGTATGGGCTGATCCAGAAACACAAATTGTTTTTGTCTTTTTATCTAACCGAACTTTTCCTTCTATGGATAATAATAAACTTTCTGAGCACAATATCCGAACACGAATGCTTAAATTCGTGTATGATGCAATTTTATATTAGATGAAAATAGCTATAGTTTGTTATCCTACTTTTGGAGGTAGTGGTGTAGTAGCTACTGAACTTGGTATTGCGTTATCTCATCAAGGACATGAAATTCATTTCATTACTTACAAGCAACCTGTTCGTTTGGATGTGTTGGGTGACAACCTTTATTTTCATGAAGTTCATGTGCCTGATTATCCCTTATTTCATTATCAACCCTATGAATTGGCTCTTTCAAGTAAATTAGTCGATACTGTGAAGACCTATGGAATAGAATTGCTTCATGTACATTATGCCATACCTCATGCCTATGCAGCGTATATGTCCAAACAAATTTTAAAGGATGAAGGAATTGAAACCCCTATTGTAACTACTTTACACGGAACGGATGTAACCTTAGTTGGCAATCATCCTTTTTATAAACCTGCTGTTACTTTTAGTATTAATCATTCTGATTGTGTCACCTCAGTTTCAGAGAGTCTTAAGCAAGATACACTCAAACTTTTTGATGTAACTCAAGATATTGACGTGATTCCTAATTTTGTTGATTTCTCTAAGCATCAGTTTCACAGTCAAGATTGTCAACGGTCTGCAATTGCTAAACCAAATGAAAAAATAATTACCCATATTAGTAATTTTAGAAAGGTCAAGCGGATTGATGATGTTATTGAGGTTTTTTATCGTGTTCAGAAGGAAGTTAACGTCATTTTGTTGATGGTAGGCGATGGTCCTGAACGCTTGGCTGCAATTGAAACTTGTCAAGAACTTGGAATTGAAAATAGAGTAAAGTTCTTGGGAAAGAGTAACCAGGTATATGCTATACTTTGTTACTCAGATATATTTTTACTGCCCTCTGCTTCTGAAAGTTTTGGATTAGCAGCTCTTGAAGCGATGATGATGCGTACAGCAGTTATTTCCACTAATGTTGGAGGATTGTCCGAGGTTAATTTTGAGGGAGAGTCAGGATATTTATTTGAACTCGGTGATGTTGAAGGTATGGCAAATAGGTCAATTCAACTTCTTAAAGATGAGAAAGTACTTGAAAAAATCAAAGATAATGCGCATGAAATCGCCAAGAAGTTTGACATAGACACCATAGTTTCTCAGTACCTTACTGTCTATAAAAAAGCGTTATACTCTTAATTATCTAGGATTATAAATCCTAACAGCATTAGCATAAATTTCTACTTTATCAAATGTCATTTTTTTGGTTTTAAACTTTGCATACAATTCCATTTGATCATTGTAATGTGGAGAATCAGGATGATCTGAGCTTCCATAAGAAATCACCGATTCAATTTCTGGACCAGACGAGGTGAATTTAACTAGTTCAATATAGGATTCTCCTGAGGTTACCTGCCTTTTCCCGTCCTTGTAGGGAATTGCTGACATGGCTGTTATTACATCGGGCATTCCAAAAATTGGCATTTCTTTACCACCACGAACTAATTTTTGATAATCGCCAAGGGTTACTTCCGAAGTATTAAAATACTTTAGCATATGTGTTTTGGCATTTTTTAATGCTTGAACCAAAATTGTTGCGGGTATTACTTTTGGCTCAGGAAGTTGATTATAAAATGGATATAACTGATGGTATAATATTAGATAAGCACCAGCTCCCAATGAGTTTGCATCTGCTTTCCTGTCCCATTTTTGTATTCGATTAATTAAGTTTTCAATTTCAGGATGATCTTTTGGCTCGAGTGTAAATAATTCATTGATATCCATCCAAGAATATACGGTTGGGGTGGGTAATTGGTTATCGTATTTAATACGTTTAAAATCCGAATAGGATATAGTATCCTCAGCTTCAATCAATTCATACAATCGTGTGGATCGGTTATTATGATAT
>JAUROD010000011.1 GCA_030835845.1 Flavobacteriaceae bacterium | reverse complement strand
GCTTTTATATCAATTCCCAATTCATTTTCAGTTCCTTTTACTAATGGAAATTCGAATGTTTGGTTGTCGTAAGTCAGTTGAATTTTTTTATCCATGGGTATATGTTTGTATCACAAATTTACTCAAAAAACGAGGATTTAGAAAATGAAAAAAGGGGTTTAAACAACCCCTTTTCAAATTAGCATATAAATAACATTTATATCTTGAATGCTTTGCGTTGAGGAAAGTAGGCTGTTTCGGCTAATTCCTCCTCAATTCGAAGTAACTGGTTGTATTTTGCCATACGATCGCTTCTTGATGCAGAACCTGTTTTTATTTGTCCTGTATTAAGCGCAACGGCTAAATCGGCAATTGTATTGTCTTCTGTTTCTCCTGAACGATGCGACATAACTGCAGTATATCCTGCATTTTGAGCCATATTTACGGCTGCAATAGTTTCTGTTAAGCTACCTATTTGATTTACTTTAATCAATATAGAATTAGCAATATTTTCGTTAATTCCTCGTGATAGTCGTTCCACGTTAGTTACAAATAAATCATCACCAACTAATTGGACTTTATCTCCTACTTTTTCTGTTAAAGACTTCCATCCCTTCCAGTCGTTTTCATCCATTCCATCTTCTATAGAAATAATAGGATATTTTGCCGCTAATTCTGCTAGGTATTGAGCTTGCTCTTCTGATGAACGTTTAACCCCTTTATCTCCCTCAAACATGGTGTAATCATACATTCCATCCTTATAAAATTCAGCAGCAGCACAATCTAATGCAATCATTACCTCATCTCCAGCATTGTATCCTGCATTTCCAATGGCTTTTATAATTGTATCCAAAGCGTCTTCTGTACCATCTAATGTAGGAGCAAAACCACCTTCATCACCTACAGCTGTACTTAAATTACGATCGTGTAACACCTTCTTTAAATGATGGAAAATTTCTGTACCCATTTGCATTGCCTTTGAAAATGACTCAGCAGCAACAGGCATGACCATAAATTCTTGAAATGCGATTGGAGCATCTGAATGTGATCCTCCGTTGATAATATTCATCATAGGAACCGGAAGTGTGTTCGCACTCACCCCTCCAACATATCGATAAAGCGGCAATCCAAGCTCATTTGCTGCAGCTTTTGCAACCGCAAGAGATACTCCCAAAATAGCGTTGGCACCCAAACGTGATTTGTTTGGTGTTCCGTCCAAATCAATCATCATCTGATCGATTTTGTTTTGTTCAAATATTGACATTCCCACAAGATGTTCGGCAAGTTCATTGTTCACATGACCAACTGCGGTTAAGACACCTTTTCCCATAAAATCAGTTCCACCGTCTCTTAGCTCAACTGCCTCATGCTCTCCTGTTGATGCTCCTGAGGGTACAGCTGCACGCCCTAGTATGCCATTTTCAGTAATGACATCTACTTCAACTGTTGGGTTTCCTCGTGAATCTAAAATTTGTCTTGCGTGAATGTTGATAATTATACTCATTCGTTTTTTTTAGTTTAATTCTATTTTGGTTATTGGGTAATTAATTCTTTGAACTGGGTAAATAAATACTTTGCGTCATTTGGTCCAGGTGACGCTTCTGGATGATATTGTACTGAAAAACACTTTTTTGATTTTAATTTAAGACCAGCTACTGTTTTATCATTCAAGTGGGTATGAGTGATTTCAATATCATCATGTGCTTCTGCCTCTTCCCTGTTAACAGCAAATCCATGGTTTTGAGATGTGATTTCACCTTTTCCTGTTTGATGATTTAACACAGGGTGATTGATTCCTCTATGTCCATTAAACATTTTAAATGTAGAAACATCATTGGCTAAAGCAATAACCTGATGCCCAAGACAAATACCAAATAAAGGAAGATTTCTTTTAATAATCTCTCGAGCTACCTGTTGAGCAGAAATAAGTGGTTCTGGGTCACCAGGACCATTTGATATGAAATAACCATCAGGCTCCCATGCAGCCATTGTTTCGTAGTTTGTATCGTATGGAAACACCTTCAAATAGATGTCATGAGATGCAATGTTATTTAAAATACTTCGCTTGATTCCAAGATCAAGGGTAGCAACTTTATGTGTAGCATTTGGATCTCCAAAAAAATAAGGCTCCTTGGTGGAAACAACCGAAGCTAACTCACGACCTTCCATTGAGGGATAGTCTTGCAATTCTTCTCGTAACTGATCTAATTTATCAATCTCAGTAGTAATTACAGCATTTTGAGCGCCATTATCTCGAATATATCGCACTAGTGCACGAGTGTCTACATCAGAAATAGCAACTACATTTTGTGAATTAAAAAACTCAAAAAGGTCTTCAGTACCTCGTGGACGTGTATGTGTAAAACTAAAATTTTTACAAATTAAACCTGAAATTTTAATTGAAGAAGACTGGTTATCCTCCTCCAAAGTCCCATAATTTCCAATGTGAGCATTAGTTGTAACCATCAACTGACCAAAATAAGAAGGATCGGTAAAAACCTCTTGATATCCCGTCATTCCTGTGTTGAAACAAATTTCACCAAAGGAAGATCCTTTAATCCCAATAGATTTTCCGAAAAAAATTGTTCCGTCGGCCAATAAAACTAGCGCTTTTTCTCTTTTCGTATACTTCATATAAACCCTAAATTTTTACAAAGAAACACAAAAAAAGGATAAACTTTGATAGCTTATCCTTTGTTCTGTGATGGAATTATTAACATCTTTATTCTTTCGTTGATTCTTCTTTTGTCTCAGTATTATCTGATGAGTCAACTACTTCCTCAGTTGCAGTTTCTACAACTTCTTCAACAACTGTTTCAGTAGATTTTTTTGTTCTACCACGACGTGTTGATTTTTTCTTAGTTTCCTCGGTTGAAGAATATACATCATTAAAATCAACCAATTCTATCATCGCCATATCAGCATTATCTCCAAGGCGATTCCCTAGTTTGATTATACGTGTGTATCCACCTGGACGATCACCTACCTTTACAGCCACATCTCTGAAGAGAGAACTTACAGATTCTTTGTTACGTAAATAACGAAAAGCTATTCTGCGATTGTGGGTAGTGTCCTCTTTTGATTTAGTAATCAATGGTTCAACAAATTGCTTAAGCGCTTTCGCTTTAGTCACTGTCGTATTGATTCTTTTGTGTTCAATTAATGAACATGCCATATTGGCCAACATCGATTTACGATGAGCTGTTTTACGACCAAGGTGCATTACTTTTTTTCCGTGTCTCATTTTCTATTTTATAAAAATGTCGGTTAGTCTTTATCTAGTTTATACTTGGAAAGGTTCATTCCAAACGAAAGTCCTTTTAAAACAACAAGCTCTTCAAGCTCGGTTAAAGATTTCTTTCCAAAGTTTCTGAATTTCATCAAGTCATTTTTGTTGTAAGAAACTAAATCACCTAAGGTTTCAACCTCTGCAGCTTTCAAACAATTTAATGCACGAACAGAAAGATCCATGTCAATAAGTTTTGTCTTTAAAAGCTGACGCATGTGAAGTGATTCTTCATCGTAAGACTCAGTACGATTGATTTCATCTTCCTCTAATGTGATGCGCTCGTCAGAGAACAACAAGAAGTGATGGATAAGCGTTTTAGCAGCTTCTGTAAGTGCATCCTTAGGATGAATTGATCCATCTGTAATGATTTCAAAAACTAATTTTTCGTAATCGGTTTTTTGCTCTACACGGAAGTTTTCAATGCTAAATTTCACATTTTTAACAGGTGTGTAGATTGAATCGATTGCAATAGTTCCTAAAATAGCATCCATTTTTTTATTCTCCTCAGCAGGAACATAACCACGACCTTTCTCTATGGTTAATTCCAAATTGAGTTGAACACTTTTCTCAAGGTTACAAATTACTAAATCAGGATTCAATACTTGAAAACCTGAAATAAACTTTTGAAAATCAGCAGCTTTTAATTGCTCTTGACCTCCGATAGTCACAGTAACTTTTTCGTTTTCAAGGTCTTCAATTTGACGCTTAAAACGTACTTGTTTAAGGTTAAGGATTATTTCAGTTACATCTTCAACAATACCAGGGATCGTTGAAAACTCGTGATCGATATTATCAATTTTTACTGAAGTAATTGCAAATCCTTCAAGTGAAGAGAGTAAAACTCTTCTCAATGCGTTCCCAATTGTTAAGCCATAACCAGGCTCAAGTGGTCGAAACTCGAATTTTCCTTCGAATTCCGTAGAATCAATCATGATTACTTTATCGGGTTTTTGAAAATTTAATATAGCCATAAGGGTAAACTTCAGTTTGTTATTTTGAATATAATTCGACGATTAATTGCTCTTTTATGTTCTCAGGAATTTGAATTCGTTCTGGAACAGAGACAAACGTACCTTGAAGGGTAGCACCATTCCATGTAAGCCACTCATAAACAGCAGAGTTACGCTCCAAAGAATGTGTAATCGCACTAAGCGATTTAGATTTTTCACGAACACCAATAACATCACCTGCTTTGATATGACAAGAAGGAATATTAACTAATGTTCCGTTAACAGTAATATGACGGTGAGAAACCAATTGACGTGCAGCACTTCGTGAAGGAGCAATTCCTAGACGATAGACAACATTGTCTAAACGTGATTCACAAAGTTGAAGTAAAACCTCACCTGTTACACCTTTGTTACGTGAAGCACGATCAAAGATGATTCTAAATTGTTTTTCAAGGATTCCGTAGGTAAATTTTGCTTTCTGCTTTTCCATTAACTGGATTGCATATTCCGATTTTTTACCACGACGGCGATTATTCCCGTGTTGACCGGGAGGATAATTTCTTTTTTCGAACGATTTGTCAGCTCCGAAGATTGCCTCTCCGAATTTTCGTGCGATTTTTGTTTTTGGACCAGTGTATCTTGCCATTGCTAAGTTAGTTTAAACAAAAGGGAGTTGTGAATTAAGGTCATTTTTCCTTCGACAACTTCAATTCCTTTTGTGAATTAATTAAAATTATACTCTTCGTCTTTTTGGTGGTCGACAACCATTGTGTGGAAGTGGAGTGACATCAATAATTTCAGTAACTTCAATTCCATTATTGTGCAAAGTTCTGATAGCAGACTCTCGTCCATTCCCAGGTCCTTTAACATAAACTTTTACCTGTCGAAGACCTGCTTCTTGTGCAACTTTTGCACAATCCTCTGCTGCTGTTTGAGCTGCATAAGGAGTGTTCTTCTTTGATCCTCTAAAGCCCATTTTTCCGGCAGATGACCAAGAGATTACCTCTCCTTTTAAGTTAGTCAACGAAATAATAATGTTATTGAATGAGGCGTTGATGTGAGCTTCTCCCACAGACTCAACAATAACTTTTCTTTTTTTGCTAGTTGTTTTAGCCATAATCTAAACTTATTTAGTTGCTTTCTTTTTGTTTGCAACCGTTTTACGTTTTCCTTTACGAGTACGCGAGTTATTTTTGGTTCTTTGTCCTCTAAGTGGTAATCCAGCACGGTGACGAATTCCACGGTAACATCCGATATCCATTAAACGCTTAATGTTTAACTGAACCTCAGAACGAAGTTCTCCCTCAATCTTAAATTGACCAACTGCTTCACGAATTGCAGCAGTTTCTTGATCGGTCCAATCAGATACTTTTTTATTCTCGTCTACTTTAGCTTCTGCTAAAATAGATTGAGCACGACTTCTCCCTACTCCGAAGATATAGGTCAAAGAAATTACTCCTCGCTTTTGTTTTGGAATGTCTACTCCTGATATTCTTGCCATAATTATCCTTGTCTTTGTTTAAATCTAGGATTCTTTTTGTTAATTACATAAAGCTTTCCGTTTCTACGTACGATTTTGCAGTCGGCGCTTCTTTTCTTTAATGATGCTCTTACTTTCATTTTTCTATTTTAAAATCTATAAGTAATCCTTGCTTTCGTTAAATCGTAAGGACTCATTTCTAATTTTACTTTATCTCCAGGCAACAACTTGATATAATGCAATCGCATCTTACCTGATATATGAGCTGTTACTACGTGACCGTTTTCCAACTCTACTCGAAACATTGCATTTGACAATGCTTCAATGATTGTTCCTTCTTGCTCAATTGCTGCTTGTTTTGCCATTATGCTGATCCTTTTCTGTTGGTTCCTGTTTTCATTAGACCATCGTAATGACGGTTGAGTAAATACGAATTTACCTGCTGAATAGTATCAATAGCAACACCTACCATAATTAATAAGGAAGTACCACCATAAAACAAAGCCCATCCTTGTTGCATTCCAATTAACTTAACTACAATTGCAGGGAAAACTGCTAATCCAGCTAAGAAAAGTGAACCAGGGAAGGTTATATGAGACATTACATTGTCTAAAAACTCGCTAGTTTCATTTCCAGGACGAACTCCAGGAACAAATCCACCACTTCGTTTTAAATCATCTGACATTTTATTCGTTGGGACTGTTATTGCTGTATAGAAAAAAGTAAAGATGATAATCAACAAAGCAAACACAATATTGTACCACAATCCAAAGATATCAGAGAAATTAGTTTGCATCCACTGTCCTGCATCACCACCAATAAGACCTCCAACGTAGGCAGGAGCAAACATTATCGCTTGAGCAAAAATGATAGGCATTACACCTGATGCATTCAACTTTAGAGGTATATATTGTCTTGAACCAAAAACATTACGGTCATTTGCACCACCTTGAGTACGTCTAGCATACTGAACTGGGATTTGGCGAACAGCCATAACTAGTAGTATGGATAATAAGATGGTAACAATCCATAAAATTACCTCAATAAGAATTAACATCAATCCTCCATTATTTTCAGAAACTCTTGAAACAACTTCTTGAGCAAATGATAATGGTAAAGTGGCAATAATTCCAACCATGATAAGGAGTGAAATACCATTTCCAATTCCTTTATCTGTTATTTTCTCTCCAAGCCACATGGCAAAAATAGTTCCCGTCACTAAAATAATAACTGAAGGTGCCATAAATGCAAATCCTTTTCCAAGAACAAAAGCAGAATCTGGCACACCAAGAGCGCTAAGACCAAATAAATATGCAGGAGCCTGTACAACACAAATAGCAATTGTTAGCCATCGTGTTATTTGGTTTAGTGTTTTACGACCACTTTCACCTTCCTTTTGAAGTTTTTGAAGATAAGGAATTGCAATTCCCATCAATTGAACAACAATAGAAGCAGAAATATAAGGCATGATTCCAAGGGCAAAAACAGAAGCATTTGCAAAAGCACCTCCTGTAAACATATTTAAAACGCCTAATAGGCCTCCACCACCAGTACGATTTCCAAGTTCTGCAAGCTGAAGTGTATCGATACCAGGAAGAGTAATTTGAGCTCCAAAACGATAAACTAATAGAATAGATAACGTCAAAGCGATACGATTCCTTAGTTCGTCAATTTTATAAATATTCGCTAGCGTTTCAAAAAAATTCTTCATCCTACTGTTTATAATTCAATTGCTTCACCACCAGCTGCTTCAATAGCTGCTTTAGCAGTAGCTGTAAATTTATGAGCACTTACTTTGATAGCTGATTTTAATTCACCACGACCTAAGATCTTGACTAACTCTGTTTTTCGAGCTAGACGAAGTTCGACAATCGCGTCAAATGCAAGTGTATCTGATATTTTTTTATCGTCAACCAAACCTTGAAGTACGTCAAGATTGATTCCTTGATACTCTTTGCGGTTGATGTTCTTGAAACCAAATTTAGGCACACGACGTTGAAGAGGCATTTGTCCTCCTTCAAATCCAAGTTTCTTTGAATACCCAGAACGAGACTTTGCTCCTTTGTGTCCACGTGCAGCGGTTCCACCTTTACCTGATCCTTGACCACGTCCAAGGCGTTTTGAGTTTTTGTGGACAGAACCCTCTGCCGGTTTTATATTACTTAAGTTCATACCAATTTAAGTTTATGCTTCTGAAACAGAAACAAGGTGTTCTACTTTTTTTATCATTCCAAGGATGTTAGGAGTAGCTTCATGAACTACTTCTTTTCCAATCCCTCTTAATCCAAGAGCTTCAAGTGTCTGTTTTTGTTTTTTCAAACGCTTGATACTGCTTTTAACTTGTTTTACTTTAACTTTTGCCATGACTTGCTGAATTATCCGTTAAATACTTTATCCAATGATACTCCTCTTTGCTTAGCAATAGTCTCGGCATTACGTAATTGCAATAAGGCATCGAAAGTAGCCTTTACAACATTATGTGGATTTGATGATCCTTGAGACTTTGATAATACATTGTGTACACCTACTGCTTCGAGTACCGCACGAACAGCACCACCAGCAATAACTCCAGTACCCGCAGATGCTGGTTTTAAGAATACACGAGCTCCACCGTATTTACCTTTTTGTTCGTGAGGAAGTGTCCCATTAGTAATTGGAATACGTACAAGGTTTTTCTTGGCATCTTCTACCGCCTTAGAAATAGCTTCTGCAACTTCTTTCGACTTACCAAGTCCTTGTCCGACCACACCATTTTCGTCTCCTACAACAACAATTGCCGAAAATCCGAAAGCACGACCTCCTTTTGTTACTTTAGTTACTCGTTGTACGCCAACCAGACGATCTTTTAACTCAAGCCCTCCTGGTTTAACCAATTCTACGTTTTTATAATCTTGATACATAGTTGTGTGTTAAAATTTTAATCCAGCTTCACGAGCACCATCCGCTAACGACTTTACTCGTCCGTGGTAGAGGTATCCGCTGCGGTCAAATTTTACTGAACTTAATCCCGCTTTTAGGGCTTTCTCAGCAATACTTTTCCCAACAGCTGCTGCAGTTGATGTTTTATTTTCTTGCGCTTCAATTTCCTTATCTCTTGACGATGAGGAAACAATTGTTTTCCCTGATGCATCATCAATGATTTGCGCATATATTTCTTTGTTACTTCTAAAGACAGACAAACGTGGTGCATCAGCAGTACCAACAATTGTTTTGCGAATACGACGACGAATTCTTAATCTTCTTTCTTCTTTACTTAGTGCCATATCTAGATTGCTTATGCAGATTTACCTGCTTTTCTTCTAATTTGTTCTCCTACAAATCGTACTCCTTTTCCTTTGTAAGGTTCTGGCTTACGGAAAGAACGAATCTTAGCCGCAACGAAACCAACAAGTTGTTTATCGTGGGAGGACAATTTTATAATCGGGTTTTTTCCTTTTTCAGAAATCGTTTTAACTTTTACTTCAGGAGCGATGTCGAATAAAATATTGTGAGAGAAACCAAGAGCCAAATCTAATTGTTGACCTTGATTACTTGCACGATATCCAACACCTACCAACTCAAGTTCTTTTGTAAAGCCATTGCTCACTCCTTCAACCATATTGGCTAGTAAAGCGCGATACAATCCATGTTTGGATTTGTGGTCTTTTGATTCTGAATTTCTTTTGACAATGATATCACCTTCGACTTGTTCGAAGCTTACACCGTCATACGGTTGTTCTAGTTCACCTAGTTTTCCTTTTACGATAACTTTATCTGCCTGAACGTCAACAGTGACGCCTTCAGGGATCGCTACAGGATTATTACCAACTCTAGACATTTCTTTTTTGTTTTAATTGTTTTTTTAGTACACGTAACACAACAACTCTCCCCCAACATTTTCACGTTGAGCTTGTTTGCCAGTCATAACTCCTTTTGAGGTAGAAACAATTGAAATTCCTAATCCATTGAGGATACGAGGAACATCATTTGATCCTGTATACTTTCGGAGTCCTGGTGTTGATATACGTTGAATTTTCTTTATGACAGGTTCTTTTGTCATGCCGTCATACTTGAGGGCTATTTTGATACTTCCTTGCTTGTTTTCAGTTTCTTCAAACTTATAGCTTAAAATATATCCTTGATCAAATAAGATCTTTGTAATTTCTTTTTTCACGTTTGACGCTGGAGAACTAACCACACGGTGACCAGCAGAATTTGCATTCCGAATACGTGTTAAAAAATCTGCTAATGGATCTGTATACATAATTTACAATGCTTTTTATATTACCAACTGGCTTTTGTTACACCTGGGATTAATCCTTTGTTAGCCATTTCTCTAAATGTTACCCTTGAAAGTCCAAATTGACGCATATAGCCTTTTGGACGTCCAGTCAGCTTACATCTGTTGTGCATACGAACAGGAGATGCGTTTTTTGGAAGCTTTTGAAGTGCGTCATAGTCACCCTCAGCTTTTAATGCTTTCCGTTTTTCTGCGTATTTGGCTACTGTTTTTGCACGTTTAATTTCGCGTGCTTTCATTGATTCTTTTGCCATCTTAATTCTTTTTAAATGGAATTCCTAATTCTGTTAGCAACGATTTGGCTTCTTTATCAGTATCGGCAGATGTCACAAATGTGATATCCATTCCTGAGATTTTATTTACCTTATCGATATCAATCTCTGGGAAAATGATTTGCTCAGTTATTCCGAGATTGTAATTACCACGTCCGTCAAATCCGCTTGATTTTACTCCTTGAAAATCACGTACTCGTGGAAGAGCAACAGTTACAAGGCGATCAAGAAATTCATACATACGTTCACCTCGAAGTGTCACTTTAGCACCAATAGGCATTCCCTTACGTAATTTGAACGAGGCAACATCTTTCTTGGAAATTGTAGAAACAGCTTTTTGGCCAGTAATTTCTGTTAATTCGTCTACAGCGTAATCGATTAGTTTCTTATCTGCAACAGCTGCACCCACACCGCGACTTAGCACGATTTTTTCTAGGCGAGGAACTTGCATCACATTTTTATAACTGAATTCCTCTGTTAGAGCAGCTACGATTCTGTCATTAAACTCTTGTTTAAGTCTTGGTGTATAACTCATCACTAAATTACTTCATTTGTTTTCTTTGCATAACGTACTTTTTGGTCTCCCTCGGTGCGATAACCCACACGAGTTGTCTGACCGTCAGCAGTAAGTAAAGAAAGGTTAGAAATTTGAATCGGAGCTTCCTTCTCTTGAATTCCTCCTTGTGGATTTTGTGCACTTGGCTTAGCATGTTTCTTCACCATGTTCACTCCTTCAACGATTGCTTTGTTCGATTCGCGAAGAATTGTTTGAACGGTTCCTTCAGCTCCTTTATGAGCACCTGAAATAACACGAACTTTATCTCCCGATTTGATTTTAATTTTTGTCATCTTCTTGTCTTAAAGCACCTCTGGTGCTAATGATACAATTTTCATGAATTGTTTGTCACGTAATTCACGTGCTACAGGACCGAAAACTCGTGTTCCACGCATTTCACCTGTTGGGTTAAGCAACACGCATGCGTTATCGTCAAAACGGATGTACGAACCGTCTGCACGTCGAACTTCTTTTGTTGTACGAACTACAACAGCAGTTGAAACTTGACCTTTTTTAACTGTTCCTGAAGGCGATGCTTCTTTTACAGTGACTACAATTTTATCTCCTACAGATGCATAACGACGTTTCGTACCACCTAGGACACGGATCGTTAGTACTTCTTTGGCACCTGTATTATCGGCTACTTTTAATCTTGATTCTTGTTGTAACATGATTACTTCGCTCTTTCTAAAATTTCAACTAATCTCCAACACTTTGATTTACTCAAAGGTCGAGTTTCCATGATCTTCACGGTGTCGCCTATATTACAATCATTTGAATCGTCGTGGGCAACATATTTTTTTGTTTTCAAAACGAACTTCCCATACATTGGGTGCTTCACACGCTTAACTTCTGAAACCACAATTGATTTCTCCATTTTATTGCTGGTTACTACACCAATTCGTTCTTTTCTTAGATCTCTACTTTCCATATTCTAAGCTTCTTGTTTTCTTTGCGTAATTGCTGTTTGCAAACGTGCAATCACTCGACGTGATGAACGTAATTGCAATGGATTTTCTAGGGGTGTAATAGCATGAGCCATCTTTAACTCGTTAAACTGCTTTTGTTTATCAGCAAATTTATCCTGAAGATCCTCTAGTGAAAGGTTATTTATTTCTGACTGTTTCATAGTTTTTTATCAATTAAGCTTGAAAATCTCGAGCAATCATAAATTTGGTTTTTACTGGTAATTTTTGTGCAGCCAAGCGTAATGCTTCTTTTGCAATATCCAATGGAACTCCTGAGATTTCAAATAATATACGTCCAGGCTTAACAACAGCAACAAAATATTCAGGTGCTCCTTTTCCTTTACCCATACGTACCTCTAAAGGTTTTTTAGTAATCGGTTTATCCGGGAAAATTTTAATCCAAAGTTGACCTTCTCTTTTCATATATCTTGTTGCAGCAATACGAGCTGCTTCAATTTGACGAGAAGTAATGAATTTAGAGTCCAAGGATTTTATTCCAAACATCCCATTTGAGAGTTGGTGTCCACGCTGAGAAATACCTTTCATTCGGCCTTTCTGCGCTTTACGGAATTTAGTTCTTTTAGGTTGTAACATGTTTCCTCCCTATTTTATTTTCTACGTCTTTGACGTGTATTGTTATTCTTTCCTGCGTTATTTGTCTTCTTTTGCATTCCAACAAGCGGAGACAACTCACGTTTTCCATAAACTTCTCCTTTCATAATCCATACTTTTATTCCAAGACGACCATAGGTGGTATGTGCCTCAACTAAAGCATAATCAATATCAGCACGGAAAGTGGATAATGGAATACGACCTTCTTTGTAAGATTCTGAACGAGCCATTTCTGCACCGTTCAGACGACCAGAGATTTGAATTTTAATTCCCTCCGAATTCATTCGCATTGCAGCGGCAATTGCCATCTTGATTGCTCTACGGTAAGAAATACGTCCTTCAATTTGGCGAGCAATACTTGCTCCTACTAAACGAGCATCAAGCTCAGGACGTTTGATTTCAAAAATATTAATCTGAACTTCTTTCGAAGTGATTTGCTTTAACTCCTCTTTTAACTTGTCTACTTCTTGACCGGCTTTACCGATGATAATTCCTGGTCTTGCAGTAGTAATAGTTACAGTAATGAGTTTTAATGTACGCTCAATGATTACATTAGAAACACTAGCTTTTGCTAAACGAGCATTAATATACTTTCTGATTTTGTCGTCTTCAGCGATTTTATCACCATAGTCGTTCCCACCATACCAGTTTGAGTCCCATCCTCTGATGATCCCTAAGCGATTTCCGATTGGATTGGTTTTTTGTCCCATATTAGCTTTCTATATTGTTTGATCCTAAAACTAGGGTTACGTGGTTTGAGCGTTTGCGAATACGGTGAGCACGACCTTGTGGTGCTGGGCGTAAACGTTTTAACATACTTCCACCATCTACTCTGATTTCTTTCACATAAAGAGCTGCTTGTTCAATGTCAGCTTCTTCATTTTTTGCTTGCCAATTGGCAAGTGCAGATAATAATAACTTTTCAATACGACGTGAAGCTTCTTTTGAATTAAACTTCAATATCGCTAAGGCTTTATTGACTTCTTCACCGCGAATTAAATCTGCTACTAAACGCATCTTTCTGGGTGAAGTTGGGCAATTGTTCAACTTAGCGAAAGCAAGCGATTTTTTCGCTTCTTTGATTGCTTCTGCAGCTTGTTTTTTGCGATTTCCCATGGGTCTATTTTTTACCTTTATTTTTAGCACCTCCATGACCACGGAATGATCTTGTCGGTGAAAATTCTCCAAGTTTGTGTCCTACCATATTCTCAGTTACATAAACTGGAATAAATTGTCTACCATTATGTACACCAATTGTTTGTCCTACAAAATCTGGAGTAATCAAAGAGGCTCTAGACCAAGTTTTGATAACTGATTTTTTTCCAGATTCTACATTTGCAATTACCTTTTTTTCAAGGCTGTGATGAACGTAAGGTCCTTTTTTTAATGATCGTGCCATAGTGCTTTATTTTTTTCTACGTTCGATTATAAATTTATTACTCGCTTTAGTCTTAGAACGTGTTCTGTATCCTTTAGCTGGTACACCGTTGCGGTTACGTGGGTGACCTCCAGAAGCACGTCCTTCTCCACCACCCATAGGGTGATCAACAGGGTTCATCGCAACTGGTCTAGTTCGTGGACGACGTCCTAACCAACGAGAGCGACCAGCCTTTCCTGAAACCAATAATTGGTGATCAGAATTAGAGATTGCACCAATTGTAGCTAAACAAGTGACTAAGATCATTCGGGTTTCTCCTGATGGGAGTTTTACCGTAGCATATTTTCCATCACGAGCCATCAACTGAGCAAAAGCACCTGCACTACGTGCAATATTTGCTCCTCCTTCAGGTTGAAGTTCGATACATGAAATTATTGTTCCTAATGGAATTGCAGAAAGGGGTAGTGTATTACCAACTTCAGGAGAAGCATTTTCTCCAGAAATTACGGTTTGACCTACCTTAAGTCCATTTTGAGCGATGATGTAACGCTTTTCTCCATCTGTATATTGAACAAGAGCGATAAAAGCGGTACGGTTTGGATCGTACTCAATAGACATTACTTCTGCTGGGATATCAAACTTGTTACGTTTGAAATCAATGATACGATACCTTTTTTTGTGACCTCCACCGACATGGCGCATGGTCATTTTTCCAGTATTGTTTCTTCCTCCTCTACGCTTTTTCGGAACCAAAAGGCTTTTTTCCGGCTTATCAGTAGTAATTGCGTCAAATCCATTTACTACTCTAAAACGCTGCGCGGGAGATATCGGTTTTAATTTTCTAACTGACATGTGACGCTATTAAAGATTACTATAAAAATCGATCGCATCTCCTTCAGCAACTTGAATAATTGCTTTTTTGATACGGTTTGTTTTTCCTCGTTGAAGACCTGTTTTCGTGTAACGTGTTTTACGTTCTGGTCCGTAGTTTTGCGTACGAACTTTTTCAACAGATACTCCATAGGCTGATTCAACTGCCTTCTTAATTTCTACTTTGTTAGCAGTAGTGTCTACCAAAAAGGTATAGCGATTATTCATCTCGCTATCCGCAGTGGCTTTTTCCGTAATGATGGGTTTTATCAAAATACTCATAACACTATGCTTTATTCAATGTTGATACTATATCGGCAACTGAAGACTCACTTAATACTAAATTCTTACTATTTACTATTTTGTAAGTACTTAATTCAGAGGTAGTTATTGCTTCTGAATGTTTTAAATTGCGCGACGACAAATATACATTATTATTTGGCTCAGCCAAGACGAGTAAAGACTTTTTATTTTCAATCCCTAAACCTTTAAGTATGTTGATATACTGATTCGTTTTTGGATTGTCTAACGTAAAGTCCTCAACCACAATAATTGAGTTCTCTTTTGCCTTGATACTTAAGGCAGATTTTCGAGCCAAACGTTTTACTTTTTTATTAACTTTTTGACTGTAATCACGAACACGAGGACCGAATACACGACCTCCTCCTCTAAATAGAGGGTTCTTGATAGAACCTGCACGAGCAGTACCTGTTCCTTTTTGTTTTTTGATTTTACGGGTACTACCTACAATCTCACCACGTTCTTTGGCTTTATGTGTTCCTTGACGTTTGTTTGCCAAGTGTGACTTTACGTCCAAATAAACCGCATGTGTGTTTGGCTCAATACCGAATACGTCTGAAGAAAGCTCAACCTTTCTTCCCGTATCTTTTCCTTGAATGTCTACAACAGCTACTTTCATTATTTCTGAACGATTACGTAAGCATTTTTGTGACCTGGCACACACCCTTTAACAACTAAAAGGTTTTTATCAGTAATCACTTTTAACACTCTTAAGTTTTGTACTTTCACTTTATCGCCTCCCATACGACCTGCCATACGCATTCCTTTGAATACACGTGCAGGGTATGAAGCCGCTCCAATTGATCCAGGAGCACGTAAACGGTTATGCTGACCATGTGTTGCTTGACCAACACCGGCGAAGCCATGACGCTTTACTACCCCTTGGAATCCTTTTCCTTTAGATGTTCCCGAAATGTCGACAAACTCTCCCTCACGGAAGATATCGACAGTAATGGTTTCCCCTAACTGATACTCTTTATCAAAATTTTGGAATTCAACGACTTTCTTTTTGGGAGCAGTATTCGCCTTTTTAAAGTGACCTTGAGCCGCTTTATCTGTGCGTTTTTCTGCCTTGTCATCGAAACCTAATTGAAGTGCATCATAGCCATCAACCGCTGCGGTTCTGACTTGGGTAACCACGCATGGTCCAACTTCAATGACAGTACAAGGAATATTCTTCCCGTTCTCATCAAAGAGGCTAGTCATGCCGATTTTTTTTCCTATTAACCCAGACATTTTATTTAATTGTTTTTAGTGTTTATTATACTTTAATTTCTACTTCTACTCCACTTGGTAATTCTAGCTTCATCAATGCATCAATTGTTTTTGAAGAAGAACTATAAATATCAAGAAGGCGCTTGTATGAACACAATTGAAATTGCTCTCTTGATTTTTTATTTACGTGGGGTGAACGAAGTACTGTAAAAATCTTCTTGTGCGTTGGCAATGGAATTGGTCCTGTTACTACTGCACCAGTAGTTTTTACTGTTTTTACGATTTTATCGGCTGACTTATCAACCAAGTTGTAATCGTATGACTTTAATTTTATTCTAATTTTTTGACTCATCTTAGTTGATTTAAGCGTTTTTACCTCTTACTTCAGCAATTACACTTTCAGATATATTTGAAGGTGTTTCTGCATAATGTGAAAATTCCATGGTAGATGTTGCACGACCTGACGATAGAGTACGTAATGAAGTTACATATCCAAACATCTCTGATAATGGCACTTCTGCCTTAACAACTTTTGATCCTGCACGGTCATCCATTGAGTTTACTTGACCGCGACGACGGTTTAAGTCTCCAACAATATCTCCCATATTTTCTTCTGGAGTTAAAACTTCTAGTTTCATAATAGGTTCCATGATTACAGCACGAGCAGCTTTAGCAGATTCCTTAAATCCTAGCTTTGCAGCTAATTCAAAAGATAGTGAATCAGAATCCACGGGGTGGAAAGATCCATCTTTTAAAGTAATCTTCATTGCATCAACTTCAAATCCTGCTAGTGGTCCGTTTAACATAGAATCTTTAAACCCTTTTTCGACAGAAGGAATATATTCTTTTGGAATATTACCCCCTTTGATTACGTTTACAAACTCAAGACCTGTTTTGCCTTCTTCTGCTGGTTCAATTGTAAATACAATATCTGCAAATTTACCACGACCACCTGTTTGCTTTTTATAAACCTCACGGTGATCTGCAGAAGCTGTAAGTGCTTCTTTGTACTCAACTTGTGGTTGACCTTGATTTACCTCAACTTTGAATTCACGTCGAAGACGATCAACAATAATATCAAGGTGAAGTTCTCCCATTCCAGATATTACAGTTTGACCTGAAGCCTCATCTGTTTTAACTTGGAATGTTGGGTCTTCTTCAGCAAGCTTTGCCAAAGCCATACCTAATTTATCCACATCTGCTTTTGTTTTTGGTTCAACCGCAATCCCGATTACAGGATCAGGGAAGTCCATACTTTCAAGTACGATAGGAGCCTTTTCAGCAGAAAGGGTATCTCCAGTTTTGATATCCTTAAAACCAACTGCTGCACCAATATCTCCAGCTTCAATAAAATCAATTGAATTTTGAGTATTAGAGTGCATTTGGTAAATACGTGATATACGTTCTTTTTTTCCAGAGCGATTATTCAATACATATGATCCCGCGTCTAAACGACCTGAATATGCACGGAAAAATGCTAAACGACCAACATAAGGGTCTGTAGCAATTTTGAATGCAAGTGCAGCAAACGGATCGTCTTTAGATGGCTTTCGAGAAATTTCTTCTCCGCTATCTGGATCAGTTCCAACAATTGCTTCTTTATCTTCTGGTGAAGGTAAGTAGCGACAAACAGCATCCAATAAGAATTGAACTCCTTTGTTTTTGAATGAGGAACCGCATACCATTGGAATGATACTCATGTCTTGGGTTGCTGCACGAAGTGCATTGTGCACTTCATCTTCAGTAATTGAATCGGGATCTTCGAAATATTTTTCCAAGAGTCCTTCGTCATATTCGGCAACAGCCTCAATAAGCTGTCCTCTAAGATCTTCAGCTTCAGCTTTTAGATCTTCAGGAATATCAATGATATCGAAAGTAGATCCAAAGTTATCATCATGCCATACAATCGCACGGTTTTTAACTAAATCAACAATTCCTTTAAAATCCTCTTCATCTCCAATGTTAAGTACGATTGGTACTGCATTGGATTTAAGCATGTCTCTCACTTGCTGACATACACCGAGGAAGTTAGATCCTTGACGGTCCATTTTGTTTACGAAACCAATACGAGGTACTTTATAGTTATCTGCCAAACGCCAGTTGGTCTCAGATTGAGGTTCAACTCCATCAACAGCAGAAAATAAAAATACTAATCCATCAAGTACACGAAGTGATCTGTTTACCTCAACAGTAAAATCAACGTGGCCGGGAGTATCGATAATATTAAAGTGATATGGATTTGTGTCAGGAAGTTGTTTTCCTTGTTCTGTTGGGAAGTTCCATGTACAAGTTGTTGCAGCAGAAGTAATCGTGATTCCACGTTCTTGTTCTTGCTCCATCCAGTCCATAGTAGCAGCACCGTCGTGCACTTCACCGATTTTATGACTAACTCCCGTATAAAAAAGGATACGTTCAGTTGTCGTGGTTTTACCTGCATCAATATGCGCGGCAATTCCAATGTTACGTGTAAGTTTTAAATTTCTTGCCATGAGTGTGTCTCTGTAGAATGATATTAAAATCTAAAATGTGAAAATGCTTTGTTGGCTTCAGCCATTTTGTGTGTATCAACACGCTTTTTCACAGCTGCACCCTCTTCCTTAGCTGCTGCTAAGATTTCATTTGCAAGGCGAAGTGCCATTGATTTCTCATTACGCTTGCGCGCAAAGCTAATCATCCATTTCATGGCTAGTGATACTTTACGATCAGGACGAATTTGCATCGGGATTTGGAAGGTTGCACCTCCTACACGACGACTACGTACTTCAACATGTGGCATCACATTAGATAAGGCTTCTTTCCATACTTCTAGCGCAGTTTTTTCCTCATCTTGGTTACGTTCTTCTACAATTGCTATTGCATCATAGAATATTTTAAATGCAACCGATTTTTTTCCGTCCCACATTACCATGTTTACAAAGCGAGTAACGAGTTGGTCGTTAAACTTTGGATCTGGTAAAAGTGGACGTTTTTTGGCTTGTCTTTTTCTCATTTGTTTATGCTTAAAGAGTTAGGCTTATTTTTTTGGTCGTTTTGCACCGTATTTTGAACGGCGTTGTAAGCGACCTTCGACACCTGCGGTATCTAAAGCCCCTCTAACAATATGATAACGTACCCCCGGTAAATCTTTAACTCTTCCGCCACGTACCAATACTATCGAGTGCTCTTGGAGGTTGTGTCCTTCTCCGGGTATGTATGCATTGACCTCTTTTCCATTGGTCAATCGAACACGCGCTACTTTACGCATCGCTGAGTTCGGTTTTTTTGGCGTAGTGGTATATACTCGCGTACATACACCACGTCTTTGTGGACACGAATCCAAAGCAGCCGATTTACTCTTCTTGGTGAGTGTAGCTCTTCCTTTTCGTACTAATTGTGCAATAGTTGGCATATAATTTATTTAAAATCCCTTTTTTAAGGGCTGCAAATGTAGAGATTTTTTTGAAGGATTCCAACGCTAATTAAAGGAAATGTGATTTTTTTTACACCATACTCTTTACCCCTTGTATTTCTTACCTAAAATATGCATTTCAAATTATCAGTCAGCACTAAAATCAATTTCATATTTACAGTAGATAAATTTTAAGTAAAATTCTACTAAAATCTATAAAAACTGACTGTTTACCCAAAAGTTGTTTCAATCTGTGGTTTATGATTTAACATTTTTTTATGACTTTGCCCCAAACCTTAAAATTAAAACCATGAAGAAAATCTATTTCTTTTTTCTCTAACTATTTTACAGGAAAATTACGTCAAGCTTAACGCTCTTTATACACTAGCTATCATCTAGCTATACGAGTAATTCTCTGTTTTTGTTTAAAAATTATTGCGTATAATGTTAAAAAAATTAAGTTTTCTTTAACATTTAAGAGAATATTTAATTAAATTAGCTTATTATTTAATAATAACTATATAAACAAATTTATGAAAAAAATGTTCTTCATGGCATTGTCGTTAATGCTTTTCGCATTTACGGCATGGTCACAAAAAACAGTCACAGGAGTAGTTTACGATGATGGTGGAATACCACTTCCGGGAGCTACGATTGTAGAACAAGGCACCTCAAATGGTGTTACAACTGATTTTGATGGAAATTTTTCTATCTCTGTATCTGAAGGAGCTACTATTAATGTTAGCTTCGTTGGTTACACAACTCAGTCTGTAGTTATAGGTCAACAAGACACTATAACCGTTAATTTAGTATCCTCCAATGAACTAGAGGAAGTAATCGTTACCTCTTTAGGTATTAAACGTGAAGCCAAAGCTCTTGGTTATGCAGTTCAAACCGTTAAAAGTGATGAGATTGCCAACTCTGGTAGTAACAGTGCAATTGATGCTTTAGTAGGTAAAGCTGCTGGTGTTCAAATTACACGTTCTTCAGGTTCTGCAGGGGGTGGATCTCGAATCCTCGTTCGTGGGGTAACTTCGATGATTGGTAACAACCAACCTTTAATTGTAATTGACGGTGTTCGAACAAACAACGAAACTCTAAATTCTGGTTCTAACACTGCAGGTACTGCACAGTCAAACCGTTTAATGGACCTTAACAATGATGACATTGAAAGTATCAACATTCTTAAAGGTTCTGCAGCAACTGCATTATATGGTTCTGCTGGTGCTCCTGGGGTAATTGTTATTACAACTAAAAAAGGAACTAAATCTAAAATGAAAGTTTCTTACACCAATCAAACTGGTATTGATGTAATTTCAACAACTATCGGGCTTCAAAATGAGTTTGCACAAGGTTCAGGTGGTAACTGGAGGTCTCCAGGTACTGGAGCTTCTGGTTCTTGGGGAGCAAGAATTACTGACTTGGAATATGCAACTGACCGAACTAATGCTGGTGCTCCAACTGGATCAAATGAATTTG
>JAUROD010000010.1 GCA_030835845.1 Flavobacteriaceae bacterium | reverse complement strand
GGCTTAGTTGGATGCGTGAAGAACATATTCCCAAAATGCTTTCCACTGGAAAATTTAACCAAGCAAAGCTCTTTAAAGTTATAACTGACCAAGACCAGGGAGGAGTAAGTTATGCTGTTCAATATCATTGTGATAATCGAGAATTTTACGAAAACTACCTTAGCGAAAATGCAACCCAGCTCCGTCAGGAAAGTATCGATAAATTTGGTTCTAGTATTCTTGCATTTCGCACAGAACTAGAAGAAATATTTACATTATCATGAATACAGTTCGCCCAAAGAAGAAATTAGGGCAACACTTTCTTACAGATTTAACTATTGCACAAAAAATTGCTGATACACTTAAATTTGATAGCTATAATCAGGTGCTAGAAATTGGTCCAGGTATGGGTGTATTGACTCAGTTTCTTCCATGGAAAGAGGATAAGGTTTCCTTGATAGAACTCGATAAGGAGTCTGTTGAGTATCTTCAAAAAACATATCCAACTCTCAATGGAAAAATTCATTTTGGTGATTTTTTAAAAATTGATTTAACCCAATTATTTGGGAATAAAGCTTTCGCTATAATTGGAAATTTTCCCTACAATATATCCACACAAATCGTATTTAAAACAATCGAACACAGAGAGCAAATTCCCTTCTTTTCGGGAATGTTTCAAAAAGAGGTTGCTGAGCGAATTTGTGAACCCCCTGGGAGTAAAAAATACGGTATATTGTCTGTATTGAGTCAATTGTTTTATGAAACAACTTATGCATTTACTGTTCATCCAACTGTATTTAATCCCCCTCCAAAGGTCAATTCAGGTGTGCTAACAATGACTCGTAAAGAAGATTTCACTCTTGACTGTGATGAAAAACTACTCTTTAGAGTTGTTAAATTAAGCTTTCAACAACGTCGAAAAACATTACGTAACAGTTTAAAAACACTAGACTTACCCAAAAATCTGACAGAAGATAGTATCTTTGACCAACGACCCGAAAAACTATCGGGTGACGATTTTGTGGCATTGACTAAACGAATTGATCATGGCAAGCTTTCAACTTGACACTATATACCTCGACGGACTAAAAGATCTTATCCAAAACAAGAAGGACAAAGACCTCAAAAAACAGCTTAATGACTTGCATTATGCTGACATTGCCGAAATTATAGAGCAACTGGAACTTAGTCAATCCATCTACCTTGTAAAGCTTCTTGATAGTGAAAAAACTGCTGATGCACTTGCTGAAGTGGACGAAGATTTACGTGAAAAAATTCTCCAGCAACTCTCTGCAAAAGAAATTGCGGAGGAAGTCGAAGAACTTGATACCGATGATGCTGCTGATATTATTGCAGAATTACCCGAAGAAAGGAAAGAAAAAGTCCTCTCACAAATTGAAGATAGTGAGCACCTTAAAGACATTAGAGAACTTTTAAAGTATGATGATGACACAGCCGGTGGATTGATGGCAAAAGAACTTGTAAAAGTGCATGAGGATTTAAGTGTCCTTAAATGTGTTAACGCAATGCGAAAACAAGCTGAAGAAGTTACTCGAGTTCATTCTATTTACGTTGTTAATGCAAAAAATCAATTGCTCGGAAGGTTGTCTTTAAAAGATTTATTGACTGCTAATTCACGAGCAATCGTAAAAGATATTTATATTCCAAAAGTAGATTATGTACACGTAAACGAAAATGTAGAAGAAGTTGCGAAAATAATGTCTAAATACGATTTGGAAGCCATCCCTGTAGTCAATGATCAGAAACAATTACTTGGTCGAATTACCATTGATGATATTGTAGATGTGATCAAAGATGAAGCCGATAAAGATTATCAATTGGCAGCAGGTATTTCGAATGATGTAGAAGCAGATGATACCATTTGGGAACTTACTCGTGCGCGTTTACCTTGGTTATTTTTAGGACTATTGGGTGGTCTTGGAAGTGTATTTATTTTAAAAGATTTTGAATCAATAATGACACAACCCAAACTCAGAAGTTTATTTTTTTATACTCCACTAATTGCAGCAATGGCAGGTAATGTAGGTGTGCAATCTTCTGCAATTATTGTTCAAGGACTTGCAAATGATGTTGTCAAAGGATCATTAATTGACCGTCTTTTTAAAGAAGTGGGTTTGAGCCTTATCAATGGATTTATTTTGGCTGTTTTCCTCATCCTCTTCGGTGTTTTATTGGGACAGGAATTTGTTTTAAGCATCACTGTTGCAATTTCAATGATGGGTGTAATCGTTGTTGCTGCCCTGATCGGGACATTTGTTCCTATTGTTTTAGACAAGCGGGGAATTGATCCCGCTATTGCTACTGGACCTTTTATTACCACAGCAAATGATATTTTTGGAATCTTCCTATTCTTTTTTATTGCCAAAGAAATTCTTGGTTTTTAAACAATGCATATAATTCACTTAGACGAAAATCATCCTCTACTCATCGAAAGACTTGAGCAAGCTGGATTTAAAAATACGTGTGCATTTATCCAATCAAAAAATGAGATTGAAGAAATTATTTCAGGTTTTGAAGGTATTGTCCTAAGAAGTCGGTTCGCCATTGATTCACAGTTTTTAGATAAAGCTACATCACTCAAATTTATTGCTCGTGTAGGTGCTGGACTTGAAAATATAGACTTGGAAGCAGCTGAAAAAAAACAGATACACCTTTTTGCAGCACCTATAGGAAATGCAAATGCAGTCGGAGAACATGCGATGGGAATGCTGCTGAACCTTCTCAATAAATTACGTCTTGGACATCAATCAATCCAACAAGGAAAATGGCTGCGTGAAACCCATAGAGGTGAAGAATTAGAAGGTAAAACACTTGGGATTATTGGTTATGGAAATATGGGTAAAAGTTTAGCAAAAAAACTGCAGGGATTTGATCTGAAAGAAGTAATTTTTTATGATATCGAAACCAAAGAGAAAGACCAATATGCACGTCAAGTCTCACTCGAAGAGTTACAGCTAAAGTCAGACATTGTAAGTCTTCATACTCCCCAAACACCGCTAACTACAGGGATGATTGACTCCGCATTTATCAATGCAATGGAACGACCTTTTTGGTTACTAAATACAGCTCGTGGCAGTGCAGTAGTAACCGAAGATTTGGTTAGTGCATTAGAGAATGGAAAAGTAAAAGGAGCTGGTCTTGATGTGTTGGCATACGAGAAAAGTTCTTTCGAAACAATTTTCTCGGGAAAAACTCCTTCGGCACTGAATTATCTCTTACAAGCTGAAAACGTACTTCTTAGTCCTCATGTTGCAGGGTGGAGTATTGAAAGCCATCGAAAGCTAGCCGACATTATTGCTACTCAAATTATAAATACTTTTAGTTAATCGTTTTTCAAAACGACTTGAAGTGTTTGTCGTGTTCTTTGCTCCAGTAAAATTTTATCACCAAAACTTCTCACCTGATCTTTTGCTTTTTGATCAAAATGACGAACAGTAAATAAATTAACATTTTCAGTCACCTTGACTTTAAATTTAATGTTCAATTCAGTAAGTAACTCCTCTAGACGATTGTATTTATTATTGACCACAACAGAAAAGCTAATCGCAGAATTTTGAATTAATTCTACACGCATTTGGAAACGTGAAAGCAAAGCGAAAATTTCTGAAATATTTTCTTCGACAATGAACGAGAAGTCCAAAGAAGACAACTTAAGAAGCACCTGATTTTGTTTAATTATAAAACAAGGGACGTGTGGCTCTAATGTTTTTCCTTTTGAAACAGAAGTTCCTTTCTCTTTTGGGTTTATGAAAGAACGAACAAAAAGTGGGATTTCCTTTCGTTGTAGGGGTTGTAATGTTTTAGGGTGAATTACTGAGGCACCATAAAAAGCAAGTTCAATTGCTTCTCTGTATGAAATTTGATTGAGCAAAACAGTGTCCTTAAAATATCGAGGGTCACCGTTCAAAACACCCGGAACGTCTTTCCAAATTGTGACTGATTCTGCACCCAATGCATAAGCAAAAATTGCTGCAGAATAATCCGATCCCTCTCTTCCAAGCGTTGTGGTGAAATTATTTTGATCACTTCCTATAAAACCTTGTGACACAATCAGTTTTCCCTTTTTAGCGTGTGACTTAATTCGTTGTTGTGTCAACTCCCAATCTAAGTTTGCATCACGGTAATAGCTGTCTGTTTTAACACAAAGTCGTGCATCCAACCACTGGGCAGGCAACCCAATATAATTTAAATAATGTGCAATGATTGTAGTTGAAATCAATTCTCCATAACTTACAGTTTGATCATAAACAAAACTATAGTTAGGTGATTTATTATGTTGAAAGAAAAATAGAAGTTGTTGAATGAGTTCCTTAACTTTTTCTTCCAATTCATTTTTATTTTCTCCAAGAAGTTCCTCGACAATCTCCAGATGAAAAGCTTCTAACTGTTGAATTGCAGTCTTAAGTTGTGTTGGATTATTTTGGTATATTTCTACTATCCCCTCAATAGCATTTGTGGTTTTACCCATTGCTGAAACAATAATCAATACATTTTCAGAACCTACCTGTTCAAGAACAGAAGCTACGTTTTTTACACTAGAGGCATCTTTAACGGATGCTCCTCCAAACTTAAATATTCTCATTTTCTTTTGCTAAATAGAGTTTTATGGCATTCCGATCCATTTGTACCGTTTGCCAATCCTCGAGAACACTTGCCCCGCTTGCTTTATAAAAATCAACTGCATGAGTATTCCAATCCAATACTACCCATTCAATTCGTTCTACTTCTTGCTTATCTGCAAAGTCAATAAAAGCTGTATAAAGTGCTTTTCCAATACCTGTACCTCTCTCTGATTGAGTAACAATTAAATCTTCCAAATGAAGTGTTGGTCCTTTCCATGTCGAATAACGTGAATAAAAAAGTGCCATTCCTAAAATAATTCCCTCTCGTTCAGCAACTATACTATGAAATTTTGGATGAACTCCAAAACCATCGCGAAGCAAATCAACTTCTGAAATAATGACCGCTTCAGGTTCTTTTTCAAAGTCAGCTAGTTCTTGAATCAATCCCAAAACAGCAGACATATCCTCTGGTTTGGCTTGACGTAAAGTGAAGTTTGTTTTCATTTCAGCAAAAATACAATTTCATTAAGGATGTTTTACCAAATTGATGCTTTTTCACAATTTCAAAACGATGTGTGAAAAAGTTAATTATTCCACCAGTTTTCAATAGCTATCCGAAATACTAAAGGATTTTCGGCATGTAACCAATGTCCAGCGTCTGGTATTTCAATCACCTCAGATATTGGAAAATGATGCTGGATTGTTAATATATCATGTTCTAAAATATATCCCGAATTTGCTCCTTTTAAAAACAAGGTAGGTCCCTGGTATTGATCGTTTTTATTCAATGATTTTCCTATCAATTCATTGGCTTCTGCCAATACTTTAATATTTAATCGAAGACCTAATTGAGTGGGGGTCACACGATACACATTTTTCAATAAAAACTGACGTGTACCCTCATCTTGGACATATTTCTTTAAAAATAAATCCGCTTCATTTCGAGAATTAATCTGAGAAAAATCAAGTGATTTTAATCCATTCAAAATTTGTTGATGATGTGGAGAATAAGCTTTAGGTGCAATGTCTGCAACAATCAACCGAATCACCTTATCTGGAAATTGACAAGCAAAATTCATCACCACTTTACCACCCATTGAATGACCTAATAGAGTAGCTTTTTGAATGTGATGAAATTCCATATAATCAGCTAAGTCAGTTGCCATAAGTGAATAGCTGAATTCATCGCTCCAAAAACTTCGTCCGTGGTTTCGTTGGTCAATCAAATGAACTTTCCAACCTTTTTCAGCCCAAACCTTGGCATGCGTTTTCCAATTGTCTCCCATGCCTAGAAAACCATGCAAAACAAGTAAGTGCCTATCTCCCTCTCCAAATTGTATGCTATGTAATACAGGCATTAATTAAGATGCTTTAGGTATCTGTGAATTACTTCCTCAAAACCGAGATATAAAGACTCTGCAATAATTGCATGACCAATTGAAACCTCTAAAAGATTAGGTATTTCTTTGGCAAAAAAAGCAATGTTTTCAAGAGATAAATCATGTCCTGCATTAATTCCTAATCCAAGTTGATTTGCTAAAATAGCTGCATCACGATAAGGTGAAATCGCTTTTTCTTTATCGTTCTTGTAGTGAATAGCAAAATTCTCTGTAAATAATTCAATTCTATCAGTCCCTGTTTTGGCAGCAGCTTCAATCATTTTTAAATCAGGATCAACAAAGATTGATGTTCGAATTCCTTTTGCTTTGAAGGTTGAAATAGTCTCTCTTAAGAAGGAACTATGCTTTTTTGTATCCCACCCTGCGTTGGATGTTATTGCATCCTCTGCGTCTGGGACAAGGGTAACTTGTGTGGGGGAAATTTGAAGGACTAAGTCTAGAAATTCTGGAATTGGATTACCTTCAATATTATACTCTACATGAACTACCGAGGGAAGTGCTATTGCGTCACTATACCGAATATGTCGCTGATCTGGACGAGGATGGATTGTAATTCCTTGGGCTCCAAAATTTTGCAAATCGGAGGCCACCTGCAACAGGTCTGGAACATTTCCTCCACGAGCATTTCGAAGAGTAGCAACTTTATTTATATTAACACTAAGCTTAGTCATCGATAATTTTTAGGTGTAAAATTACAAACTTCCTCTCCGCTGACCTATGGAAAGGGTGGAATTTTGTACTTTTGAATAAAATGCAAAAGATGCAAATCGCTGTAATATGTCCATTTAATAATCCTGTATCCATCGGTTATGCTGAAGGTGTAGTTGAATACTTGATGAGTAAAAATATGCGTGTCATTATCGATCAACATCTGATGGATAGTTTGGATAATAAGGACATTTCAGAACAATTGGAAGTATTTGATGCCTTGGACTCCTCAACAGATTTTTTGATTTGTATTGGTGGTGATGGTTCAATGCTTCAAGCAGTAACCAAAGTTAGAGAAAGTCAAGTACCTATTTTGGGAATCAATACCGGTCGTCTTGGTTTTCTAACTAGTTTACAGAAAGAATCTCTTAACAAAGGACTAAAGTTGCTTTGGGATAAAAAATATACGCTTGTAAAAAGAAGTCTTTTGGAGGTAAGTGTAAACGGAGAAAATACAGTTGATATCGATTTTCCGTATGCACTAAATGAAATAAGTGTAAGTAGAAAAGATACTGCTTCTTTAATTGGAATTGAAGTTGAAATTGACGACAAAGAATTTACAACATATTGGGCTGACGGTCTGATTGTTGCAACTCCAACTGGTTCAACAGGTTATAATTTAAGTAGTGGAGGGCCTATCGTAATGCCTCAAACACCAAGTTTTGTAATGACACCAATTGCTCCTCATAATCTCAACATTCGACCTCTAGTCCTCCCCAATGACACAGTTTTAAAACTAAATGTTTTAGGACGTGGGAAAAAACATTTACTTTCTTTAGATTCCAGGATAGTTACATTACCCCTAGGGACCACTATTGAGGTTAAAAAAGCACCATTTACAATCTCGACCGTACAGTTTGATGATTTCACTTTTCAAACAGCCTTGCGCGAAAAACTATATTGGGGACTCGATCAACGTAATTAGGCAATAAATTCGGCTAATGTAAGTTTTGATAATAGTAATTTGATCCATTTATGAGATAGCAAGGCATCTCCACAAATTAAATGAAAGGATATAAAGTCATCTTAATTAGCTTATTTTCCGTGTGTACCCTATCCGGGCAAATGCATGAAATAGGAATAGTCGTTGGTGGAAGTAATACGATTGCTGAAGTTGGGAACACACGTTTTATCAATCCAAATTCTCAAGTAATTGGAATTATCTACAAATGGAACAAAACAACACGATATTCGTATCGGGCAAGCATTCTTTCTACTAACCTATCGAGCTCTGACGCACAATCTGGAAATCCAGCACGAATTAGAAGAAATTATTCCTTTCAAAATCAGCTACTAGAACTTTCAGCAGGAATTGAAGTCAATTTTTTTGATTATAATCTTCTCAAAGATGATAGCGCAATTACACCCTATTTCTATAGTGGACTCAATTTATTGATTCACAAACCTCCATTATCGGTAATTACACCTTCAACAACAGTTGAAGAATTGGGAGTTTCAATACCACTAATTATAGGAATAAAGACACGTATTTCCCCTTCAATTGCCTTAGGAGTAGAAACTGGAATTCGTTACTCATCTACGGACAACATTGATGGAGTAAACGACATAAATACATCTCCATTTGTTAAAATAGACAATGTGTATAATAATGACTGGTATGTCTTTACTAGCTTGACATTAAGTTATACCTTTGGGCAATTACCTTGTTATTGTAATTAAATTATATGGACATTACTGCCAATATACCGAAACACGTTGCTATTATTATGGATGGCAATGGTCGCTGGGCAAAATCACAAGGTAAAAATCGGGTCTTTGGACATAAAAATGGGGTTGAAGCAGTTCACAAAATTGTAGAATCTGCTCAAAAAAGAGGGATTAAATACCTTACATTATATACCTTTTCAACAGAAAACTGGAATCGACCTCAAAAAGAAGTAAGCTCCTTGATGGATCTTTTGATTAAAGTACTTCAAAATCAATTGGAAAGAATGTTACATAACAATGTACGTCTAAATACAATTGGTGACACAAGTAAACTACCTCCAATAGTTGAAAAAAATTTGATGGATACAATTGACCGAACAAAAAACAATGATGGTATTGTACTGACCCTTGCATTAAACTATGGAGCAAAAGAGGAAATTAAACATGCTTTTCAAAAAATAGCGGTCAAAGTTAAAAATAACATAATTTCCCCCGAAAATGTTGATGAAACGATTATAAATGAGCATCTTTACACGCGAAATTTACCTGAGGTAGATTTACTGATTCGCACAAGCGGAGAACAACGAATAAGTAACTTTTTATTATGGCAAATTGCCTATGCTGAATTGTATTTTACGAATGTGTTATGGCCCGATTTTGATGCCAATCAATTCGATAAAGCAATCTTAAGCTACCAACAAAGAGAACGAAGATTTGGAAAAACAAGCGAACAAATTACACTTTAACAACTGGTTGAACTTAATCAGAACATCAATTACACTGGTTCCTCTGTTTTGTGGTTTTTTACTTCAAGCACAAGAAGCAGAATTTGTACCAGGCAAAACCTACACCATTGATTCCATTCAAGTTGTTGGTTTAAAAAGCTTTAATGAAAAAACGGTAATTTCTTATAGTGGTTTTCGTAAAGGTCAAAAAATTCAACTTCCTGGCGATCAGGTTAGTTCAGTCATTAATAAACTTTGGAATCTCGATTTATTTAGTGATATCAATTTTTATGCAATTGATGTCAAAGAAAATAGCTTAACACTTCAAATACAAATTGAAGAATTACCGACGCTTTCTGATGTAAAAATAAATGGTCTTAAAAAAGGAAAAATTGAGGGACTTATAGATGAAACCGAATTAGTTAAAGGTAAAAAGTTATCTGAAAGTTTCCTGACTAACACAAAAAACTACATCACAACGAAATATAGAAAGGACGGTTTTCTTAATACAAAAGTAGTTCTTCGCACAATCCCCGACTCAACTCAAACCAATTCACTTAAAATGGTTGTGAATATTGATCGTGGTGAACGAGTAAAAATTAGTGATATAAGATTTAGAGGAAATAATGAGTTTAGCTCAAAACAACTAGCAAGTCAACTTAAAAATACCAAGAAAAAAGCCATTTATCGCTTCTGGAAAAAATCAAAATACATTCCCGATGACTATGAAGAAGACAAGGAAACACTTATTGATTTCTTCAAAGAAAGGGGATATCGTGATGCTAGAATACTTCAAGACTCTGTCATTGTAAATTCGGATAATACCCTGAGTTTGGAATTTGAAGTAGAAGAAGGAAAGAAGTATTATTTTGGTGATATTAATTTCCTAGGAAATGCAGCTTATTCAGATAATCAGCTTGCCACTGTTTTAGGGATAAAAAAAGGAGACACCTATAATGGCGTTTTACTAAAGAAAAGAATCGCTGATAACACAAAGCCAGATGGAGAAGATATCACAAATCTGTATCAAAATACAGGATATTTATTCTCTAATATTAATGCAGTTGAAGTAAGTGCTGAGAAAGATACGATTGACTTTGAGATACGTGTTACAGAAGGGAAAATTGCGAGTTTTAATAAAATTTCTGTCGTAGGGAATGATAAAACTAATGATCATGTAATCTTTAGAGAACTCAGAACCAAACCAGGAGAACTTTACAGTAAAGACAAAGTAGTTCGGACAGTAAGGGAACTAGGTCAATTAGGTTTTTTTGATGCTGAACAGATTACACCTGATTTTAAAAATGTTGATCCTAATGCAGGTACTGTAGACATTGAATATGGTCTTCAAGAAGCAGGAGCTAGTCAAATTGAACTCCAAGGCGGTTATGGAGGAGGCGGGTTTATTGGAACCCTAGGACTATCCTTCAATAACTTTTCAATGCGAAACATTTTCGATAAAGAATCCTATCGTCCAGTTCCCTCTGGAGATGGACAAAAATTAAGTTTACGTCTTCAAGCAAGCCAATTTTACAACACCTATAGCTTTTCATTCTCAGAACCATGGCTTGGAGGAAGACAACCAGTCCAATTTTCAACATCATTGTCAAGAACAAATCAATTTAGATATGATTATTTCACAGGTAGAGCCGATAAGTCTCAATCCTTTGAAATTTCTAGTATCAGTATTGGACTAGCTAAAAGACTTCGTGTCCCTGATGATTATTTTACATTGTCTCAAGCATTGAGTTATCAATATTACAATTTGAAAAACTATTACACTGGATTGTTCACCTTTGGAGATGGAATTTCAAATAATATTTCCTACACTGTTGCACTAACAAGAAACAACACATATACCAATCCAATTTTTCCATTAGGTGGATCAACGTTTTCGATTAGTGCCAAACTAACACCTCCTTATTCATTATTCAATAATGTGGATTACGCAGGTTTAGAAACAGATCCAGACTTCCAACAAATAGATGCTGTAACAGGGGAATCTACTCCAGATAGAGCAAAAATTGATCAAGAAAAATATCGTTGGTTGGAATATTATAAGATTAAATTTAACGGTACTTGGTACACTCGTATTTTTGATAAGTTAGTATTGAAAACCCAGGCAGACTTTGGCTTTTTGGGCCCATATAACAATGACCGTGGCAACATTCCTTTTGAACGATTTTATATTGGTGGTGATGGTATGACAAACTATTCTTTGGATGGTAGAGAAAATGTTGCGCTTCGTGGATATCCAAATCAATCTTTGTCAGATTTAG
>JAUROD010000009.1 GCA_030835845.1 Flavobacteriaceae bacterium | reverse complement strand
TATGAAAAAAATACTCCTTGCTTTTCTATTACTACCTGTAAGCCTAATGGGGCAAAAAAACACCAATGGGAAAGTATTTGATAAACATCCAGCTATAGCTATTGTTGACCAATTTACAGCAGCCTGGATCAGTGGTGATACCGAAACATTAAAAAACCTAACAGGAGAAGGTTTTAGGATGGGAAGCTCAATGAATAATAATCCAAATTATAAGGGAGGTGATCTTAATAATTTACTCGGACAATCAACCTGGTTGAGTAATAATTTTGTGAATATTTCCTTAAAAAACAGAGGTCAAGCCTATTCTGATGCTATAGAGTATAAGCGATCAGGGCTTTATGTTCAAACCTTTCAAGAATTTATTGCATGGGATAAAAACAATGGGTTCAAGCTTAGAACCCCATATAATGCAACCTTTGTTTTTGATAAAAAAGGGGAAAAAATTGTTCGCTTTTGGTGGTCTGACAATCAAGCTGCGTGGCAGAAATGGAATTTGTCAAGACAAACCATTAAGAATGGTACAATCTATAAAGATCACCCATACATAGGGAAGGTACGTCACATTTGGTATAACCTTGCGCAAGGTAATCTTGATCAAGTATGGAAAGATTTTACACCCAATGCACAAATAAATGATTCCAACTCAATTAACCAAGAGGTTAAGAGTCTTGAGGAGCATCAAGCCTATGTTGGTGAAGTATTTAGCCAATTTGAATTTGTGTCAATAGACGAAGTCGGTTATCCAGATTATATCGATTATGAGGGAAATGGAGGTGTTGTTTTGGCTTGGTATAATATGACTTTAAAAAGTAAAAAAACAAATAAAAATATCGTGATAAAATTTCATTCGCAGCATGATTTTAATGAGAGAGGAATGATTATAAAGGAAACCTTATATTATAATGATCGCTTGTTAAACTAAACTTTTTACCCTCCCTTGTGGAGGGTTTTTTATTTAGAACATATCTTTTTCAATTAACTCAGGCTCTTCCATCCCTATTGATTAAGTTGAGCTTATTTTTATTAATCAATGCAGTTTGTTACAAGAGGTCGGAGGTTCGAATCCGCTCTTCTCCACTAGTGTCACCGCTACACTATACATTCTTAAAGCCCGCCATTAACGGTGGGTTTTTTCTTTTCCATCAAGTTTTTATTTGCAAACTTTTATTTTCCATCCTTCTGAAAGAAATTATTCAAGAGGAGTTATGCGTACAGATGAAATAATTGTATCTGAAGGATGTTTGTTTTACTAATTTCTCCTAAATTTTTTCCTTATTCAGCCACTTTATGTGATCCGTCACAAAGAATTGATTTACTTTTTCCACAGCCACAAATCGAAAATTTAGTTTTATGGTGTTCAATAGGACTTCCGTCTTCATTTACAAGCTGGACATCTCCCTCTAATAATTTGATTTGACCCCTCTGATTTCTGTATAACTTTGCCATAGAATTTTTTCTTTAGATGCAAGATAGTAAAGAAATATATTCTCATATGACTGTTTATAGATTTATCTCCAAGAAACAACACGTGTTTTCAACTCACTAATTTCATTTGCTAACTTTAAATAATTACATTTAAGCATGACATAAAAGAAGTTACTTATTGGCACCGCTATTTCTTGGATTAATATCGGATTTCTTTATTTGATGTATCTCCTCAAAATTGAATTTATCTTACTGGGAGTTTATCGTGAATTAACAATTATTCCATCTTATATAGCGGGTGTTATCATTCCAATAATTTTACTGATTAAATTCCTAAGAAGCTTAATTAAAGCAAAAGTGTAATTTTTTATACATCATCTGCTTTGCTTTAAGGTTATTTAATCAGGTTTATTAGCAAGGATTAAAGTATTATCAGCTATAAAAGAACAAGATATTGATCGTTATGATTTTAACGAATTTTCAAAATAGAGTGATCTTGAAGGGAAAGCAAAGTCAGTTTCATTCCTTCTCACTATTTCAATAATCTTATAATTTATTTCTTGTTGAGTATTAATCATAACTTCCCAGTCAGAGCCATTGGTGTAATAGAGAACCATTATGTTTAACGAACTTTCTCCAAATTCTAAGAACCTTACTTTACCATCTTGATTGGTGATGGGGTGAGTATCAATGAGTTCTTGTAATTCATCTACAATATTTTTTATTTTATCACTAGGGGTATTGTAAAGCAGACCGATATTAAATTTTACTCTTCTAACGGGTCGTACTCCTAGGTTATCCAATTCAGTATTGATTAAATTTTTATTTGGGACAGTCACAACACTTTTATCGTAGGTTCTAACTCGTGTACTTCTAAACCCTACTTTTTCCACGACTCCTGTTACGCTTCCGATAGTAATGATATCACCGACTTGGAAAGGCTTGTCAAAAAATATGGTAAACGAACCGAGTAAATTTTCCAAACTTTCTTTGGAGGCAAGTGCAATAGCAACACCCCCAATACCTAGTCCAGCAGCAAGAGCGGTTACATCAGTATCGAAAACATTTGCAAGAACTATCAATACACCAAAAACTACAATAAGAACTTTTGCAATTTCTATTGCAAATGGGATTAGTTGATCGTCAACTTTGCTTTCAGTTTTTTCTGCTTTATGAAGAAGCCTTAGTCCAACATAGTCAATTGATCTCAATAGTGTCCAAAAGATGGTATAAATAAAGAAAAAGGAAGTTGCCTTGCTTATAATCATTTTTAAACCAAAAACACTTGAGTCATTAAGGTTCCATGACTCTGGAAATGACAAAGCATTAAATGAAAAGTACAGAATTGTAACTAGTAAAAAATAGTTTATTGGCTTTTTTAATAAACTATCAAATTCTCTTTTCCCTTCAGGATTAATTTTATCACCGACCAATCTATAGATGAGTTTTCTGAGACGAGAACTTAAAAAAGACTTAAAAAGAATCCCAATAAGAAGGACGCTTACAAATATTATATAGCTTTTAATTGAATTTTCTAAAAATTCTATTTGTAGAAACGCTAATTTATCCATTGTGTATTTTTAGCAAAAATAGACATTTCTATTCACTACTAGAATAAATTTAGCAAATCCAAATTAGTCCATAAACGTATATTTTTTAAAATTGATAATTTCTACTTAAGAATAAACCCAATTCTTTTCAATAAATTTTTTTCTACGTTCATATTTTCAAATTGGTGCTAACTTGTTTATATCCGCATATTGCGTTTATTTCTTTTATCTGTTTTTATCATTTAATTCCTGTAATATACTCATTATCATTGCTTTGTTGTTCTATGATATGGTCTAACGGACTTTTAATATTTGCAAGAGATTTGTTGCTCACATGCGTGTAAATCTCTGTGGTTTTGGTAGAACCATCTCCTAATAGTTCCTTTATTCTCAATTGAACGTGCATCCAAATCTTGATCAAATGCAAAACCTGCCTTGACGCTATCTTCTTTGTGGTGTGATGATGAGATGAATTGTAGGTTTTTCATGTATGAAGATCAGATTTAGGGCACTGTTCAATCCAAATATATAAAAAAATTCGAACTATTGATTCTCATTTTTGCTTGAGGTTGGTCTAAAGAGGTATGCTAACGTATAAATAGACGTCAAAAGTCAAAAATTTAATGCTACACTAAGACGCTTTTTTTTGTAAATTGTATCTATATAACCATAAATCAATTTAAAATGAAAAAAACTTTTTTATTAATTTTTGCTGCTTTTTCTCTTTTTTCCAACGCTCAGGTTGTTGTTTTACATCCTGTTAAAGTGTCGGCTGACGACATGGAAAATTTCTTAGAAATTGAGACTAATTACAGTGTAAAGATTGCTCAAGATGCAGTAAACAATGGCGATCTCATTTGGTGGGGATTGCTGAGAACTTTTAATACTACTGCGGATGACTATAATTTCTTATTCGTAAATGTGTATAAGGACATTGAAACAGTTGCTTCTGACAAAGCGAATTGGTGGCAAAACTCAGAGCGTGTTGTTGGTGCGAAACCATCAATTCTTTTTGACGGATGGAATGATGATGTAAAATTTGATCGTCGATATTTTTATAAAATGCAACAACAAATTGAATCGAATCAACCTGGAAAATTTGTCATTTTCAATTTTGGTACACCAGAAAATGTAAATCGTGTTTTAGAGAGTAACGAAAAATATATCATACCTGGCTTTAAGAAAAACATGAAAAAGTCAGGAATGACAGGCTGGGGAGCAGCAACTAAAATCACACCACAAGGGTCTGATTATTCTTCATTTATGACATTCGATGCGTTTGACACCATGGCAAACTTGATGAAGCATCTATCAGGAGATGGAGCTGCAATTAAAGGAATTGATTTTGATAAAATCGAACCAATTACTTTTGATTCAAGATATGTTTTTGAAATAATATCAGCCACATCAAACTAATATACCGCTTAAAAAAAAACCCTCCATTAGGAGGGTTTTTTTATGTCCTAAAAACACAATGAATTAGTTAACCCACAAAAGTGTTCTACGAATAAGTGTATAGCCAAAACCATCTGGCATAATCTCGTTCATTTTTGACTTAGCAGCCATTTTTTGATACGGATTATCTTCCTTAAACGCCAAATATTTCATCGCATCAAGTAGTGTTGGGAAACCATCACGTGTAAAAATTGACGCTTTACTTGCAACACCTAATGGATGAATTCGTGTATGAACCCCCCAGCTATCAAGATTGGTATTCTTCTGGTTTGACAAATGAATTCCTTTCCAAAGTGTTTTATTTTCATTTACAAAAGCAGCTACATCAGTGGGGCGACCATAGTTGAAAATTGTAATTGGCGAATCGTTACCAGGAATAGAAGTTTCATTTTGATACCATCGAATGGCAATTACCTCTCGGATGTTTTCCGTACTAATCTCTTGTGGTGTAATCCCCAAGAAACTTGTGTCCCATGTCGCTTGATTTCCAAACGCCTGTTCAATGTCTTTGAATGTATTTACAATGACATAATTAGCTTCAGTTACCCGTGTATCAATTCCTACATTTTTAAGTAATCCCCAACCTGTCATATTACCTTTTTCAATTTCCTGTTTTGCTTCTTTAGACCAAAATTGTGTCTCTAGTCGTTCAAATTGTTCTTGATGTTCTGAAGTAACTTTGATATACATGTGCATAGACACAGGCTTTTGTCCAAAAGCAATCAATGTAAAAAGGGCGAAGATTGGTTATGCTATTTTTTTATAACTTAGTGGTTATAATCATAAATCAATTTAATAATGAAACAATTTATTTACTTATTAGCAACCTCTTTTATTTTCTTTTCATGTCAACAAGCCGCTCCTCTGGAAGTTCAAAATGTCAAAATGGAAACATTTAAAAAGAATGTAGAAACAACCAAAGCATGGCTAGCTGCATTTTCAGAAAATGATTCATTAACCTTCTTTTCAGATGAATATATTTCTGAAGATTTTCTCTGGTCACCTCCTGGGGTTGGAATGGATTCAATTTCAAAGGAAGAGTGGAAAAATGCCTTTCGCTTTTTCATGACAAATTATGATAATAAGCAGCTTACAAAACCACAATATTTTGCTGCTTTGGATGAAGAAAATCAACCTGATGGGAATGTACGTGTTTATGGAGAATGGAATTCAAATTTTGCTGCTACAGGGAAGAAAAGCAAATTAAAGTGGTATGCCGTTTTTCGTTTTGATGACCAAGGTAGAATTAAAGAACAAATGGAATGGTATGACTCTGCCGATCTCTCCAAAGAATTTGATTAATTAGTAGAATTTAAACAATTAAAAAAGGGGCATTTTGCCCCTTTTTTTTTGTGTTATTGCATTTGATTGCTTATTTGTCTTCACCAGCGAGGTTGAATACTCCATTTTCTAGATGACCAACATGAACATATATTTGATCTTGGTGTTCGCCAGAAACCATGCTCCAAAATTTAGCTCTTGCTTCTGGATTATCTGCTCCTGGAGAAGTAGCTGAGGTAGCAAAATCAGTTAAACTTGGGAACCCTCCAAAAAACTCTAGATCATATCCAGATCCTTTGTAATGAGAAGTTACTCCACCTCCCATTTGAAGTCCATTTTCCACATGGTGACGGGTCTGCCAATCCATATAAGCATTTGCCATTTCTGTTAAACTTCCTTTGGTATTGTATTTACCAACTACAAAAACAAATGGTACATCCCAGTTTACCTCATCTTTAGCAACAAAATATTTTTCATAATCTATCAATCTCATCTCATCTGTATGTCCTTCAAAGTATGACCACCATTCTGTAAAAACAGCATTCATTTCACTTTGTTCTTCTTCAGACAGCCCCTCCATGTTTTTTCCAATGGCTGCCATAAAGTCGTCTTGTACAGCATCTTCTATTGAATCAAACTGATCATAAACTGCAATTGATGGTCCTGATCCATACCAGTGTCTATACACCCAATGACCTTTAATTTTCCGATCTTCATGCATTGACATATCAACAACTTTTTTGTGTAGCTCGATAAATTTTCCAATCTCATTCAGAGGGACATCAAGATAGGTCGTTTCCATCACTGCTTGTGCACTTGAATTTAGTCCATAAAGGACGGCAAAAAGTAAAATAATTTTCTTCATTATAAATTGATTTATGGTTATACCTTGCAATTTATAATTTTTATTTCTATTTAAGGCAATCCTTAGACTCAAGGACCAATCCTCCAATTTATTTCTTGAGGAGAAAAACCTATAAAAGTTTAGTAGCCTCTGACTTAATAGCTTTTATAAGTGCTATAAGATGGGTCAAAGTTGTGTCTGGATTAATTAAAACAACACGTAAGTACCGTTTTGAATTAAATTCACAGGAGGTGATATAGAATGCTTTTTGATTGATTAGACTGTATCTTAGGCGCTTTTGAAAATCATCATCATCTCCATGTTTGAGGTAACGGAAACAGAGGATATTACTTTCGGGTACATAAGGAACTTCAAAATCTTCATCCTGTTTTAAGCAGTCATAAAATTCCTTTGCTAAAGCAAACCTAGAATCGACATAATCTCCAATTGCTCTTTCACCTTCAAGAGCAAACGACCAAAATAATTTTGTGCCAAGTGCTGACTTTGTACACTCAATAGTGTAGGGCATTGAGTCCATTCCAACGACATCGTTATCATGAAATACATAGGATCCTTTTTGTTGAAACGCGTTTGCTTGGTGAATAAAATCTTTGAATAAAACTGCGGTACATAGTGAAGGAACGCGCATCATTTTGTGAGCATCCCAAATTATGGAGTCTGCTTTTTCAATTCCCTTTACATATTTTTTACTTTTTGTACCTACTAAGGCTGATGCTCCGTGGGCTCCATCTACATGAAACCAAAGCCCGTGTGTTTGACAAAAGTCTCCCATGGCATCAATAGGGTCAAAAAGCCCAGATGAGGTTGCACAAGCGTTTGCTACCACACACATTACGCGTTTTCCGTCGCTCAAAGCTTGCTCATATACTTTTTCTAGGTCTTCTATCAAGATGACTTCATTTTTATCGACTGCGACTGGGTAAAATGCTTTTTTACCTAGCCCAAGTAATGACAATGCTCTTGCTATGGAATAGTGTGCTGATGCTGCACCGAGAACCACGAGATCAGTTGGATTTCCTTCAACCCAAGCATTGGGTGCAATGACCGATCGAGCTGCAGCTAAGGCACTTAGGTTTGCAAGGGAACCTCCATGGGTTAAAAAGCCACTTGCCAATCCAGTTTTAAATTTAAAATCATAGTAATCACGACCGTTTAACCAACCAATTTTATCAAGCATCCAATTAATCATAAACCCTTCACAGGTAGCTCCTGCTGGACCCATTTCATAAAGTGAACTAGGATTGTTTATTGATCCGTGAATCAATTCAGGGATAGCTGATAAATCTTGTGGAACAGCTACTTGATGCCCCATGAAGTTAGGATTGCTTAGGTGATTAGTGTGATCGAGATAAACAGACACAAAGTGAAGTAAATCCGATGTTTGTTTAAAGCCAGAATCAAAGTGTTCTTTCAACTTTAATTCTTCTGCGATAATCTCAGGAGCTAGTTGATTAAGCGCAGGTGAATTTAAAGACTTACTCGCTTTAATATGAGTATCAATCAATTCACCAACTGCATTTAAAACTTCTGTATTCATATGATTTAGATTTAGGAGATTAAAATGAATAAAAAATCTATAGTTTTAAAAAAACCAAGGTAGACCAAATATTTTTTTCTACAAAGCCTGTTCCCGATTGAATTGTATTACGCTGATAACCAGTAATCAAACGCAAAGAGTTTGATATTTTTTTTTGAAACCCTATAAACGTCCAATTCTGATTAAATGATACAGGAAGTCCATTTTTTGCGAACATAAAAACCTCATTGAATGAAAGTAATGAAGTTGACGAAGTGTTGTCTTTTCCTCCCAGTGGATATTCAAATCCTGTTCTAAATCGCACACGAGCTCCGTAGTCTGTTGTTGCTACTAATGGTTTTTTTTGCCAGCGCTCTTCCAATCGAATCCAACCAAAGTATTTGAATTTTTTTATTGGAAATGAAAAGCCAAATTGTTGCCACAGATTATTTTCTTTTACTGCTCCATTATCTTTTTGCGTAGAAAGATGAGTAACTCCAAAAGATAAACTTACATTTTTATTGATTTTACGTGTGTAAGAAGGACGAATCAGATATTGATCCTCAAGTGAATAAAAATCTTTCGTACGATAGTGTGTTTCAAGTCGAATCGTTTCATTTTCAGATAGACTATAATCTGTAAAAAGTGCATTCCACGCATTCGTTTGAATTTCCTGACCAAATGATTGTCCAAAGAAAAGAAGGAATAAAAAAGATAAAAAAAGTGATTTTAATGGCATTAAATAATTCATGTTTAAGTGTATAAATAAATTAGAAAGACTTCAAAAGACCTCCGTCAATTGGAATGTTTGTACCTGTTATATAACTTGCTTGTTCAGAAGCTAAAAAGCAAACCAAGTTTGCGTATTCATTTGGATTTCCTATTCGTTTCATAGGAACTTGAGCCTCCATAGCAGTGCGAACATCTGCCTGAGGAATATTCATTTTTTTTGCTTTTTCACTATTGAGTTGTGCAATTCTTTCGGTATCAAAATAACCCGTAAGGGTATTGTTTACTGTTATGTTATGGGGAGCTAAATCAATGGATAGGCTTTTCCCCCAAGTCACTAATGCAGCTCGAAGGGTATTGCTTAAAGCAAGATAATTTAGTGGTTCACGAACTGAAATAGAAGCAATATTGACAATTCTTCCCCATTGTTGTTTCTCCATGTGAGCAATCGCTAATTGCGTGGTATATACAGCACATTTAAACAATAGGTCAAATGCATTTTGATAGGTATCAATTGTTTGTTCGAGAGTATTACCAGCCTTTGGACCTTGGGTATTATTGATTAAAATATCAATGGAATTTGTTTGAAAAAAAGCATCTATTTTAGATTGAAATGAAGCATAATCATTAAAATCTACCACTAAGGCTTGATGTTTTTGACCTTTACTCGTTGGTAGTTCAAGAATGATTTTTTCTAATACTTCCTTATTCCTTGCCATTAAAGTTACACTTGCACCAGATTTGGCAAGTCGTTGAGCGATAGCAAGGCCAATACCTTTGCTACTTCCTCCAACTAAAGCTTTTTTTCCTTTAAGTGATATTTTCATTATTTATATTCTTCTCTAACAGGACTAAAAACATCCATCAATTGACAAGGAGTTAGTGCTTTTCCAGAGTGTGGAGCGTGTGATGGAATATAAACGACTGCTCCAGCAGTATAAACGGCTGTATTTCCATTAAGTGTAAATTCAAATTCACCATCTACAACATGCATGATTTGTTCATGAGGATGATGGTGTTCGGGTACTTCTGCACCGTTTTCAACGGTCCAAAATACCCAGCTCATTTTTTCACCATGGACCATTTTTCCGTGGTATCCAGGCATAATTTCATTTGATGGAATTTGATCTAAATACATACGTTCGAATTTATTTTCAAAAATACAATAATTGCGTAGAGGGTTAAAGTAGAATTACAGTTTTGCAGCCAATTCGCTCGCTTCTTTAATTGCCATTTTTGCATCCAATTGAGCAGCAATATTAGCACCGCCAATCACATGAACCTCTTGATTTTTAGCTTCTAGCCCTTCTTTCAACTCTTTAAGCGATTCTTGACCCGCACAAACTACAACATGATCCACTTCAAGTATTTGTGAGGTTTCCCCTACAGTTATATGTAGACCTGCATCGTCAATTTTATCATAACTAACATCGCTTAGCATATGAACTTGTTTCATTGTCAAACTTGCTCGGTGTATCCAGCCTGTAGTTTTACCCAAATTTTTACCATGTTTTCCTTTTGAGCGTTTCAACAAGTAAATATCTCTTGGTGACGGAAGTGGTTCGGGAGAAGCAGCCAACGCACCACCTCTTTGATAGCTCATATCAACCCCCCATTCTTTCATGTACATTTCCGTTGACATACTCACAGATTCGTGTGCCATGTCATGCGCTAAGTATTCAGCCATATCAAATCCAATTCCTCCAGAGCCGATAATTGCTACCTTCTTTCCTACTTCTTTTTTGTGGTACAAAACATCGACATAGTCGAGAACTTTCGGATGATCAACTCCTTCGATTTCGAGTTTTCTTGGAGTAACCCCTGTTGCAAGAAGTATAGCGTCAAATTTTTCAGCTACTAAATCATCAATTTCAGCCCGAGTTTTCAGACGAACATCAACATTATATTTTTTGAGCATACTGTCATAGTATCGAATGGTTTGTGCATATTCTTCTTTGCCTGGAATAACTTTTGCCATATTAAATTGCCCACCGATTTCGTGTTTTTCTTCAAACAAAACCACGTGGTGACCCCTTTTTGCAGAAACTGTTGCCGCTTCTAATCCAGCTGGACCAGCACCAATTACCGCAATTCGTTTTTTATTTTTGGTAGGAGCGTGAACTAAAATTGTTTCATGGCAAGCGCGTGGATTAACAATACAAGATGAAACTTGCATTGTAAATGTATGATCTAAACAGGCTTGATTACATGCAATACAGGTATTGATTTCCTCAGGTCTTCCTTCAATAGATTTTAAAACAAGCTCAGGGTCAGCAAGAAATGGTCGTGCCATTGACACCATATCTGCAGATCCATCTGCAAGTACCTGTTCTGCTACATCTGGCATATTCACACGATTTGTTGTAATTAAGGGAATATTCACTTCACCCATCATACGTTTAGTTACCCATGCAAAACCAGCTTTTGGAACAACAGTTCCAATTGTTGGAACACGTGATTCGTGCCAACCGATTCCGGTATTAATTATCGTTGCACCAGCCTTTTCAATCTCTTTTGCAAGCTGAACAACTTCCTCCCAAGTACTTCCTCCCTCGACCAAGTCGAGCATGGAAAGGCGATAGATAATGATGAAATTTTCTCCAACGGCTTCTCGTATACCTTTAATTATTTTAATGGGAAATTGAATCCTATTTTCATAACTCCCTCCCCATTCATCGGTTCGTAAGTTAGTTTTCTTTGCAATAAATTGATTGATTAGGTAACCTTCAGAACCCATTACCTCAACTCCATCATAATTTGCGAATTGGGCAAGCTTAGCACATTGAATATAATCATCTATAGTCTGTTCCACTTCGTCACTACTAAGTTCTCTTGCTGGAAAAGGACTAATGGGCGCTTTTGTATTGCTTGCGGATACATTTTCAGCGGTATAACCGTAGCGACCTACATGGAGAATTTGAATACAGATTTTTCCACCCTCATTGTGTACAGCTGTTGTTATTTCCTTGTGTTTTTCTGCTTCTTCTTCATTGTCAAGTGGGTGACCAATAGGAAGGGCAAGACCTTGTTTGCTAGGAGCAACTCCTCCAGTAACAATTAATCCAACTTGTCCACGTGCTCGTTCGGCATAAAATGCAGCTAAGCGAGGAATACCTCCTGGGATATCTTCTAGCATGGTATGCATAGAGCCCATTAAAACTCTATTTTTTAGTGTGGTGAATCCTAAATCTAAAGGTTGAAGTAAGTGTGGATAGGAAGTAGTGGTTGACATATATAGCTTTTTCTAACAATTTAGTTAAAACTACAATATTTCTCCCTTTTTTTCCAATGCCTTGGAGGGAAATAAAATTAATCTCGAATTTAATTAAGCAGCCTTATCGGCAATTTCTAGAAGTTTTTCCTTGTGTTGACGGTAGTCAATTATTTGCTTCTTTATAACTGCCTTGTTGGTTTTACCCTCAATTTTATCAAACCATTTAGTGGCAACATCATTAAATTCTTTTCCAAGATTACGTTTTGACCAAAGCATTATTTCGAGCATTGATGGATAAAGATCGATTCCTTTTTCTGTCAAATAGTAATGCTTTACTTTTTTATTTCCTTCTGTAAATACAAAGCTTATTAGGTGATAGTCTTTTAAAAGCTTGAGCCTGTTAGACAAAATATTTGATGCAATTTTTTCAGGGCCAGATAAAAATTCTTTGAAAGTGGTTCGTTCTAAAAACATATCACGAATTACGATTAAAGACCATTTGTCTCCAATTAAGTCTAAGGCATTCGATAGAGGGCAACCGCTTCTATACATCTAGTTTTTTTTCAAAATTATTAAAAAGAGTTTAAATAAAAAGAAATAACCAATATTTAACATTTAATTTACGCTGTTTTAAAAATATTTTATTAGTTTTAAATCAAAATTAACATACTTGCTTTTTACAAGTATATAATTAAAGATAACCATAGACCAATTCATCTCTCATACATGAATTTGTCAATAAAAACCTCCCTATGAGTCGTGGAGGTTTTTTTGTTAGCATAGTTTTTCAAAGCAGTAAAAAGGAAATCCGCTCTTTTGATTAAAAAAAACTTCCCCTACCTGAGAATATCCACGTGCTTTATAAAATTTATTATTACGTGAATTTTTACTGAATGTGTCCAATCGAATCGAAAGACAATTTGACTCTTTTGCAAATGCTTCACCAAAATCCATCAATTTACGTGCGATCCCTTTTCCTTGTTCCTTCGGATGGACAGCAAGACGGTGTACGTATAGATTTTTTTTATCTGGGGTCAACCAATCTATATTGTTGTAAAAAGAATCCTTTTCAAAGGAAAACATGACACACCCAACAACAATATCCTGAATTTCATAGACATAAACGGTTTCATTTGCTACATCTTTTTCAAAAACCTCTAACGATGGATAGTTTTCATTCCATTGAAAAATTCCTTGAGAAATCATATGTGAAGCACAAGCTTCCGTAATTTTTTTCATTTTTGGAATATCTTTAGGCTGCGCTTTTCGAATCATAATTGGTGGATTTATTTTCCCTATCTTGACCAAAAATACATAATCATGAAGAACATACTCTTACGAATAGTTTTTATTCTACTCATTTTAGCAGTGGTTTATTTCCTTTGTATAATGGGAAATTCATCAGAGGACAACAACCTTCTTTTTGAAGCTGCTCTTTTGATTTTTGGAATTCAGTTAGTCGTTTTTTTACCTTCATATATAGCGCAAACAGAACATTTTTATGACCTTACAGGTGGATTGACCTATTTGTCAACGACAGCCTTTATGGCATATCGCCATCAAGAAATTTTTGGATCGTGGGATATTCGATCGCTTATACTAACGGTTTTAATCAGTATTTGGGCGATTCGATTGAGTAGTTTTTTATTTACTCGTGTTAAGCGCGTTGGAAAAGACGGACGTTTTGATAGTTTAAAAACATCTTTCACTCGTTTTTTACTTACATGGACTTTACAAGGATTGTGGGTGTTTATGTGTACTTATCCAGCACTTATAGTTTTGGGTTCTAAAGGGAACAGTGAGCTTTCATTTTTATCGATAGGGACAGTCGTTTGGTTAGTAGGATGGATTTATGAAGTTGTTGCGGATACCCAAAAAACAGCATTTAATAAAGACTCAGCCAATGCTGGAAAATTTATTCAAACGGGTGTTTGGAAACAGTCGAGACATCCTAACTATGTGGGTGAATTTGTTCTTTGGACTGGAATAACACTTATTGCATTTCCTGTTTTAGAAGGGTCGCAATGGGCTGCTTTAATTACACCAATTTTTGTGTATTGGCTGTTGAATAAGGTGAGTGGTGTAAATTTATTGGAAATGCGAGCAGATAAAAAATGGGGGAATAATCCAGATTATTTAGCGTATAAAAAGCGTACTCCTATATTTTTTCCAAAACTCATTTAATTCAGTTCACACAAAAAACTTCATAGCCCTCCCAATCGTTTGTAGGGTCTTCATTTGGAAAATAAAAGCATCGTTCTATTCCATTGGAATAACACAGTGTTTTCCAAAACCCTGAAGGAATATGTGCGCCCGTTTCAAGTATTTGGTGTCCGGGTTTAAAGTCAACTACGACCTCCACTTCAATAGGCCCGTAAACTTGTGCAAGTGCTCTTACTTCTCGTTCCAAAGCTGCCCATGCACCTTGGTTTAATCGATCTTTTTGAAGTGTACAGTTTAGGTAGGAAAAAGTAGCATATAGATTTTCATGCGAATCTGTAAACGCAGCAGCGGGGGCAATATGACCTTTATCCCATGGGTTTTTATAATAATCATGATCATCGGATGTATGGACACTATCAACAGTATAAAATCGCATTCCTTTTCTATCGAATTTTTTTTTAATATCCCTAACGTGATACCTCATCCAATTGGGCTGTTCATAAACTTCGTTGTAGGAAACCAAAAAAATAGAGCTTTGAATTATTCGTTGATTTTTTAAATCAGTTCGGTGGTGGTGTTCTTGAGCATAGGAAAAGCTAATCGAAAAAGCGATTAAGCTCAGTAGGAGGGTTCTTTTTATATTGTGGTAAAAAAACATAAGGGCATACATTTTATTATCTTGCTTAAAAAAAAATGAAAAACTATATTCTTTCCACTTTATTTATTGTCTTTATGCAAACATACGAATCTCAGCCATATAGAGTAATTTCAACCGTTGATAATGTTGAAATACGTTTTTATCCACCAGCAACAAAAGTAAGTGTCGAGGGTTCCCTTCGTTCAAATTCAAATTTCAATGCACTATTTCAATATATTTCAGGAAAAAACTCAGAGTCAGAAAAAATTGCAATGACAACTCCTGTCTATATGCAAAACTCAAAAGAGAAGCAGCGTATGGAATTTGTTCTTCCCTCCAAATTTGTAAATTCTAATGCACCTCAACCCCTTCAAGAAGATGTCAAGGTATATACGAGTAAGGCAGCACATTTTGCAGCTATTAGGTTTGGAGGATATAGCAATTCATCAAAAGTTGAATCAAATACAATACGTTTGATGAGTGTATTAAAAGCAGAAAATGTGGAGGTTATTGGTGAACCTATTTTACTGTCTTACGATGCTCCCTATAAATTTTATAATCGTCGGAACGAGATTTTAGTTGAAATAGCGTATTAAAAAAAACCCCGCTATTGCAGGGTTTTTCTACTTAATCTAAAAGGTAATCTAGTTTCAGTTCCTTGAATGCCGTATTAAATGCATCAACATCTTCGGACATCAATTTTTCATAGGCAGTAAGTTGTTTGTTAATGGCTTCAGTAAGCTCGTTTTTAACAACAACATCTTGTGCCGTTGGAGGGAAATCATCTCTCATCACAAGATTATTGATATGACCTAATTTATTTGTGAGTCGAATAGGAAAATTCAGTGGATCTTGATTGCTTCTATTTTGTGTCTGGTATAAAGCTTTTTCAATATCCCCTAGTGAAGTCACTAACTCTTTGGCTTTTATTCGAAGCTCAGCCGCATCTTCATTGTCTTTAAAAGCAGACTGAAATTCGTTTAACTTTTTATTTACTGAACGAATTTTTTTGATCGCTTTATGGGCTTTATCAATTGTTTGATTTACCTCATTGACAAATTCAAATTGTGTTTGCATTTCAGCTAAAGAAGATTCCGCTACGGGACTCCTTAAAATATTAAATGTTTGTGTTTGCTCCACTCCATTGTGTGTCAATTTTACGGTATAATCTCCAGGAACTGCTTTTGCTCCTCGTAGAGAAGCACTCCAAAGAATCATTCCTTTAACTCGTTCTGGACCGTCATAAAGCATGTCCCAAACAAATTGATTTCCACCTGATTTAACACTTAACTTATCTTTTTCACCCGTTGAGCTAAAGGTTTTGATTGGTGTTCCATCACTTTGGTAAAAACTCAAACTCACCTCATCTTCCTCCGTAAAGTTGGGAATATAGTAATGGACAACAACTCCATTTGGAAGGTTTGTTCCTTCAGTTAATGAGCTTCGTCCACCTCGTCCTGGCATACGATAAGAGGGTTTTGGAGTATAGAGATTTGCAGTATCGGATTTTGCATTTGACAATTGGTGAAGTACGGTTAGATCATCAATCATCCAAAGACTTCTTCCTTGTGTAGCAACAATCAAGCTGTTGTCTTTGATCGTTAAATCAGTAATTGGAACAATTGGTAGATTTTGTTGAAATGCCTCCCAATTCATACCATCATTAAAAGAAATATACATACCTGTTTCAGTTCCTGCATAAAGCAATCCTTTTTGAGCAGGATCAGCACGAACAACGCGAGTAAAGTGTTCGGAGGAAATTCCCTTTGTAATCAATGACCATGTTTGACCATAATCAGTTGTTTTGTAGAGATAGGGAGTAAAGTCACCCAATTTGTATCGTGTTCCTGCAACATAGCATGTTGCTGGATCAAAAGGAGATGGATCAACACTATTAATCATCATCCACTCAGGCATACCTTTTGGGGTAACATTTTCCCAATTTTGTCCTCCGTCTTTGGTTAGATGAATTAGTCCATCGTCACTTCCAACCCACATCAACCCCTCTTGTAAGGGTGATTCATCGGCAGCAAAAATAGTACAGTAGTATTCTACTCCCGTATTGTCTTGTGTAATTGGACCTCCTGAAGATTTAAGACGGCTAGGGTCATTTCGCGTAAGGTCAGGACTTACGATTTCCCAGCTTTGTCCTTCGTTTTCACTTAGGTGTACTTGATTCGAGAAGGTATAAAGTTTTTTTGGATTATGACGACTAAAGATGATAGGAAAGTTCCACTGAAAGCGATATTTCATTCCTTCTGCACCATATCCCATTGGGTTGTCTGGCCATACATTTATTCCTCTTTCGCTATTGGTATCGTGATTTACACGAGTTAAATAACCTCCGTAACTTCCTCCATAAACAATATCATTATTAAGCGGATCAACTGCGATGTGAGCAGATTCACCTCCTGCTGTTGCTTCCCAATTGTCTTCATTGATTGAATTTCCAAAACTTCTATGTTGAACGCGTATCGTTGAATTGTCTTGTTGTGCTACATAAATACGATAAGGAAATGCGTTGTCAGTTGTCACACGATAAAACTGAGCAGTTGGTTGGTTGTGGTAGGTACTCCAAGTAGCTCCTCCATCATAGGAAACTTGTGCTCCTCCATCATCTGCAATAATCATGCGCTGATTGTCTTCAGGCGCAATCCACAAATCGTGATGATCTCCATGGGGAGCTCTATGAGAGCTAAAGTTTTTTCCTCCGTCAGTAGAGTGATGATAGGACACGTTCATGACATAAACTCCATCAACATCTTGTGTATCGGCATAGATTTTACTGTAATACCATGCTCGTTGACGCAATGCACGACTATCATTGATATGCTGCCATGTAGCTCCAGCATCATCGGAACGATAGACTCCTCCTTTTTCTTTATTTTCGACAATCGCCCAAACACGTTCTGCGTTTACGGGAGAGACAGTGACTCCTATGATCCCAAGAACACCAGGAGCAAATCCTGGATTGTCACTAATTTTTTCCCATGTTTCACCACGGTCGGTACTTTTCCACAAATCAGATCCTTCACCTCCACTACTTAAACTATAAGGGGTACGTTGAAGCCTCCATGTAGATGCATATAAATTTCTTGGATTGGTGGGATCCATGACCAATTCAACTGCTCCAGATTGTGCGTTTGAAAAGAGTACTTTTTTCCATGTTTTACCTCCGTCAATACTTTTGTATACTCCTCGTTCTGAGGTAGGTTTATAAATATCACCAAGTACAGCAGCATATACAATATCTGAATTATCAGGATCGATTACCATACGAGGAATGTGACGTGATTTTGGTAGTCCAGCAAATAGCCAAGTTTTTCCGGCATCTTCTGATTTCCAAACACCGTATCCAGAAGAGACATTTCCACGGACTGTAACTTCTCCACCTCCAACATAAATCACATTAGGGTCACTTTTAGCTACAGCAACCGATCCAACACTTCCACCAAAGTATCCATCTGAAATATTTGCATAGGTTTTTCCACCATCTTCTGTTTTCCAAACTCCTCCACCAGTTGCACCAAAGTAAAATAAATTGGGTTGACCCGGAACCCCAGTTACTGCAGCTGATCGACCTCCACGAAAAGGACCAATCTCACGGTATTCTAATGAGGAATACAAGGAATTATCTGGACTTGTAGGTGCAACCTTTTTCTTTTTTCTTTGAGCTTCAACGCTTGTTGAAAAAGAGAGAAATAGAATAAGGACAAGGGGGACGAGTGAAAAACGTTTCGTAAACATCGGTTGTATATTTTGTAATTACAATGTAATGTACAAAAAATTCGGACAGACCAATTCGATTTGTGGGTTTTACGAGCCTAACACGTTCACCTAAATTCTAAGCTATCTCGAATGAAATTGGTTCTCCAAAAAATGAATAATTAAAATTTGTACATTTAGCTAATAAAACATAATTTATGAAAAATTTTTTGCTTTCCATTTTGATGATTAGTACAAGTTTTGTTGCGGCACAAAATATTAAAAAAATCAAGAAAGAAATTCAAGCTTCTGTGGAAACACAAAAGGAGCAACTTATCCAAACTAGTGATGCTATTTGGGAAGCTGCGGAAACCTCTTTGGTTGAATATAAATCATCGAAACAATTGATGGATTATGCACGTGAAAATGGGTTTACTGTAGAGGAAGGAGTTGCTGGAATTCCAACTGCTTTTACCGCTACTTTTGGTGAAGGAAAACCAGTCATTGGAATACTAGGAGAATTTGATGCAAATGCTGGAATTTCTCAAAAGCGACAACCGACTCGAGAAGCACGTATTGAGGGTGCAGCAGGGCATGGGTGTGGACATAATATTTTTGGAACAGCAAGCCTTGGCGCTGCAGTAGCAATTAAAGAGCAAATTGAAAAAGGAAATCTAAAAGGGACAGTTGTTTTTTATGGAACACCGGCTGAAGAAACCATCTTTGCCAAGGTATGGATGGTTCGTGAGGGGCTTTTTGACAACTTAGACGTTTGTATGGATTGGCATCCAGGAGACAAAATTGAAGCAGGGACACAAAGTAGTAAAGCACTTGTTGACTTTCGCGTTATGTTTTCTGGAAGTACATCTCATGCGTCTTCTGATCCGTGGAATGGGAAAAGTGCAGTTGATGCAATGGAACTTTATACCACAGGATTAAATTATTACAGAGAACACATAAAACCGACTTCACGGATTCATTATCAAATTGAAAAAGCAGGAGATGTCGTTAATGTGGTTCCAGATTATGCTCAAATATGGACTCGTTTACGTGAAAACGATCGTGCAAATGTAGATGTATTGTACGAACGCGCCTTGAACATTGCCAAAGGAGCAGCACTGATGACTGGAACAACTTTTGAAACGAAACTGATTTCAGGAATTTATGAAATTCAGGTCAATAGAACAGGGGCAGAGGCATTGCAAAAAAACCTAGAGGCTTTGGGAGAAATTTCCTACACTGCAGAAGAAGTTACCTATGCCAATACGATTTTACAAGAAACAGGAAGTCCATTGAAAGGTATTGATGGAAGTGTCCACCCATTGAGCGAAACACTTCCAGCTCAGGGAGGTTCGACTGATGTGGGTGATGTAAGTCAAGTTGTTCCTACCATACGAATGTCAGCAACCGTAGCGGCAAGTGGAGGTCCTTGGCACTCATGGGCAGTTGTTGCTTGTACTGGAATGTCAATTGGACACAAAGGATTGGTCTATGCGTCTAAAGCACTTGCAATGACTATGGCTGATTTATACACCAATCCAAAATTGGTTGAAGAGGTCAAAAAAGACTTCAAAGAAAACAAAACAAATCCAACCTATGACCCAAGAATTCTTCCTGGGCCACCAAGCCTTGATTAGATGAAAAAAGGGATTCTACTTTTTTGCTTTTTGGGAAGTTTAACGCTTTCTGCACAGGCAATTTTACCCCTAAAAGAAAGGGCTGAGGTTATTCGTCAAATTCAAATGGAGCGGTTTGAAGTCCTCTTGCCGCAATTGATGCACACACACGATATTGATGCTTGGGTTTTGATTACTCGAGAGTACAATGAAGATCCGGTGGTCAAAACCATGTTGCCTCCTACGTGGCTCAATGCAAGGAGGAGAACTATTTTAGTCTTTTCAAAAGACCCAAAAACGGGAAAAGTAAGTCGAGCTGCAATTACACGTTATCCTTTTGGAGAGTTAGTCCCATCCCTTTGGAAAAAAGAGGAACAACCCGACCAAATCAAAGCATTAGCCGATTATTTGGTTCAGGTGAACCCTAAAAAAATTGGGATTAACACTTCTGATCATTATGGAATTGCAGATGGTTTGGCACAAACAGATTATGCATTGCTTAAAAATGCACTTTCAACGAATTTTCAACAACGTTTAGTGAGCGCAGAATCGTTGGCAGTTGCTTGGATTGAAACGCGTACTCCAAAAGAGATGGTCATTTACAAACAGTTGGTTGAAATCTCTAGAAATATTATCAAAGAAGCCTTTTCTACGGCTGTGATTACTCCAGGAGTAACCACTACAGATGATGTGGTTTGGTGGATGCGAGACAAGGTAAATGCACTTGGTTTGGACACTTGGTTTCACCCAACTGTGGATGTTCAAAGAGCAGAGAACAGTGACTTATATGCCTTTGATGGGAAGTCCAAATTTGATGTAATCCAACCAGGTGATTTGGTGCATTGTGATTTTGGAATAACCTATTTGGGATTAAATACAGATTGTCAGGAATTGGCTTATGTACTCAAACGAGGAGAAACTCAAGCACCTGAATATTTGACTGAAGCACTTCGAGATGGGAATCGTGTTCAAGATCAATTAACCTCTAATTTTAAAACAGGGAGAACAGGAAACCAAACCCTAAAATTGGCTCTTGAAGTAGGCAGAAAAGAAGGGTTACGTCCTCAAATTTATACCCATCCACTTGGATTATATGGTCATTCTGCGGGAACAACATTTGGCATGTGGGATGCACAAAACGGCGTTCCTGGTTCGGGAGATTGGCCCTTGCATGAAAATACGGTGTATGCTATCGAATTAAATACATTGGTATATGTAAAAGAATGGGAAAAAGATGTGCGAATCATGCTTGAAGTACCAGGCTATTTTGGTCTAAATGGATTTGAATACGTCAACCGAAGACAAACTGAGTTGTATTTAATTGGGGAGTAACGTACTCAAAAATTAAAAAAAGCTGGGCTGTTTTGATTCCTTAGTAGAAGTCAAACGGGGATATATTTTAGTCCTTTTGTAAGTGCCTAAAACAGTTTTATCTTAATGCTTTTTGACAACATATTTCGATTGAAATACAAAACCAAGATTGCCATCAAAACAAAGAAAAACTTGATAAACTTAAGTTCTACATCCATAGCAATTACACGAATGAATTACGATGTAAAAATACGCATCAAATTGCGGTGGAATGAATTTGATTTACTTAAGTTGTGAACAAAGTTACTAAGAATGAGCTAGTTAACTTTTAATACTAATTTTCCGTTTTTGTCTCCAGAAAAAAGGCGTAAAAAAGTGTCTCTAAAATTCTCGATTCCTTCATAGACATCTTCTCTACTTTTTAGTTTTCCTTCTTGCATCCATCCTGCCATTTCGCGCATCGCATGACCATAGTCTTGGGCATAATCAAGCACAACCATTCCCTTCATGGAAGCTCGATTTACAAGAAGCGAAAGATAGTTTTTAGGTCCTTCAACTGCTGAGGTTGCATTGTATTGTGAAATTGCACCACAGATAACTACACGTGCATTTTTACGAAGGAAAATCAATGCATCGTCTAAAATTTCACCTCCTACATTATCAAAGTATACGTCAATACCTTTTGGGCAGTGTGTTTTGATTCCTTTTTTGACACTCTCATTTTTGTAGTCGATTGCTCCGTCGAAACCAAGTTCATCGATCAGGTAAGCACATTTTTCTGCTCCACCAGCAATTCCGATTACACGACATCCTTTGATTTTAGCTATTTGACCTACTACACTTCCAACAGCACCGGCAGCTCCAGAGACTAAAACTACATCACCTTCTTTGATTTGTCCTTCTCTTAAAATTCCAAAGTAGGCAGTCATTCCAGGCATTCCCAAGGTACCAATATAGGCAGGAAGGGGTGCATAATTTGGATCAACTTTATAGTATTGTTCTCCTCGTGTAATCGCATGGGTTTGTACACCTCCCCAACCCGTAATAAAGTCTCCAACAGCAAAGGGTGTTTTCCCTTCGGTTTGAATTACTTTTCCAACGGTTCCTGCTCGCATTACTTCTCCTATTTGGACAGGGGGGATATACGATCGTGATTCATTCATCCACCCGCGCATTGCAGGGTCGAGTGATATGTAGTGTTGTTCAACCAACATTTCTCCTTCTTCGAGAGAACGAAGGGGACTTGTCGTAAGGTTCCAAGTTGTTTCGTCGGGGACACCCACTGGGCGTTTTGCAAGTAGTTGTTGTTTGTTTTCCATACGATATAAATGTATTAAAAATGCATTAAAACAAACGGCTTTAAATGGATCAAAATCAATTTTTTCTATCTTAGCATCAAACAGAACCCCAAATCTGTTCTTCTACCGATAGCCTACGCTTTCTTTTTTTTAGCACTTTTTTGGGATTCATTAACGGATTATTTAACAGTCTTGCATTGTTTGATGGAGGAAAAAAAAAGAAAAAAATATGAATTCAAAAATTGGAAAAACAGCAAATTATTTAAGTGCATTATTGCTTTTAGCAATGGGTCTTATGTATTTATTAAAACAAAGCTTTATGCCCTACCACAGTGACGCAATTTCATTGTAATGGGAACAACTTAACCCCACAACTCAATTTTTACTATTAGCACTTATGCGAGCTGTTTCTGGGTAGACTATTTTTACTATTCTTAGTTTATTACCTAATTCCAACGCATTAGAGCGCAATTTCGACTTTATCCCTAAGGGTATAGGCGGTGTCGTGGACAAAAAGGGTGGTTTCCTCTGATTGATCCACCGAACAGACCAAGGTATCCTGTGTCAACTCCAGAGTATAGATTGCGTCTCTAAAGTTTATTTTAAACTGAAGTTTTTCCCATGCTTTTGGTAGTCTAGGAGCAAAAGACAGCTGTTCTCCTTTGATACGCATTCCAGCAAATCCCTCTACAATACTCATCCAGGTACCTGCCATTGAAGTTATATGAAGTCCTTCTTCTACTTCGGCATTATAGTCGTCCAAGTCCAAACGTGCCGTACGTAAATAAAAGGCATAGGCTTGTTCCTCTTTCCCTAGTTTTGAGGCTAAAATAGCATGTACACAGGGAGATAATGAGGATTCATGTACCGTAAACGGTTCGTAAAAGGCATAATTTCGTTCGAGTTCCTCGTTCGAAAAATGATCTTCAAAGAAGTACATTCCTTGTAGTACATCGGCTTGTTTTATATAGGGAGAGCGCAAAATACGATCCCAAGACCAATGTTGATTAATGGGTCTTTCAGCAGGGTCAAGGGAACTGACATGTTCCAATGTTTTATCGAGAAAACCATCTTGTTGCAATACAATCTTCAATGCATCGTCTTTGGGGAGATACATTTGTGCAGCAGTTTTTTTCCATTGTTCCATTTCTGCATCCTGCAAGTCAATTTTTTGTTGAATTCGAGCTGCATCAGCAGGGAATTCGTTGTATAAGCGGTTCATTTGTTCTGCCGCGTATTCCATACACCAACGGGCACTATAATTTGTATACCAGTTATTGTTTACATTGTTTTCGTATTCATTTGGACCAGTGACTCCAAGGATGACATACTGTTTTTTAGCGGCTGAAAAAGAGGCACGTTGAGCCCAAAACCGTGCAATTCCAACAAGTACTTCCATCCCCATTTCAGGAATGTATGAGGTATCTCCGGTATAGCGTGTGTAGTTGAAAATAGCAAATGCAATGGCCGAATTTCGATGAATTTCTTCAAAGGTAATTTCCCATTCATTGTGGCATTCTTCTCCGTTCATCGTAACCATTGGGTAGAGTGCCGCCCCTTTTGTAAACCCTAATTTTTCAGCATTTTCAATGGCTCGATCTAGCTGCAAATAACGATAGGTCAATAAATTTCTTGCAACCGCTTGGTTTTTGGTCGCCATATAAAAAGGAATACAGTAGGCTTCGGTATCCCAATAGGTGCTTCCTCCATATTTTTCTCCAGTAAATCCTTTTGGACCAATATTCAATCCAGCATCTTCACCCGTATAGGTTTGATTGAGTTGAAAAATATTAAATCGAATCGCTTGTTGCGCTTTGACATCTCCATCAATGGTTATATCTGCACTTTTCCATATCGAACTCCATTTCTCTTTTTGTGCGTTGTAAAGCGATGAAAAAGATTCGTTTTTTAGCGCTAAAAGCAATGCATTGGCTTCACTTTCGAGGTTTTCCTTGGGATAATTTCTACTACTCAAATACCCCCCTAGTTTGTGTATGGATAGTTCTTTTCCAGCGGTCAATTGATGGCTGATTTCCAGTCCAACTTTCTTTTCTGTTTTTTTTACACTTGAGGTAAAGTCAATCGTATCGTCGTTTTCCAACAAACGTACCTCCATAAAAGTCCCTACACTAAATTCAGTTTTTAAGGTATGTGCCTCGATATAAGCTGTTTTTTGGGTAGCGCCAATTCGGTCTATCTCCCAAAACTGATCTTCCCAGTTGCTATCTTGATTCGTAATTCCAGCATCCAAATAGGGAATAATCTCAAGGGTGGCATCCCGGTCTGTTTCAATTCGATAATCAATTACACCCAAGGCAGATTGCGCAAGGGATAAAAAACGTTTGCTGTGTACACGTACCCCAATCCCGTTTTGGAGCGTTGCAGTAAAAGAACGCTCATATAAACCACTTTCCATGTCCAAAACACGTTCGTAGTGAAGAACTTCTTTTGCATGGTGTAAATCCAATTGTTCTCCCTCAATTTTGATATGAATTCCAATCCAATTGGGGGCATTAAGTACCTTGGCAAAATATTCGGGATATCCATTTTTCCACCAACCTACCCGTGTTTTATCGGGATAATATACCCCACCTATATAGCTTCCTTGAAAAGTTTTCCCACTGTAGTCTTCTTCAAAATTAGCACGCTGACCCATGGCACCATTTCCAATGCTAAAAATACTTTCAGAGGCTTCTACATTTTCTGGATTCCATCCTTTATCGATGATTTTCCATGGGTGAAAAGGATAATTGTTTAAATTCATTTTTTATGCTAGTGATCGAATAAATTCTGTTGAAATTTCAGTCATTTGGTGGAAGCAAAAATCGGCATGAGCGACTTCTTTTGCACCTCCCATTCCAACGGTTCTCATTCCTGCTGCTCGTGCTGCATCTACTCCTGCAGCAGCGTCTTCAAAGACTACACAATCTGAAGGTGCAACACCAAGTGCATGAGCTCCTTTTAGAAAAACTTCAGGATCGGGTTTTGATTTGCTTACGTGATTTCCATCTACAATAGCGTTGAAAAAGGAGGTAATTTCCAGTTTTTCCAAGATCAACGTCCCATTTTTACTTGCCGAGCCCAGTGCGACCAAAATTGAATTGGATTGGCAGTAGGTCAAAAGTTCAAGTACTCCAGGGAGTATTTCATCTTGCCCCATTGTGCTAATTTGCGCTAAATAATCTTCGTTTTTTTCAACTAAAAGCTGTTGTTTTTCTTCTTCGGTTAGGGTTGTATTTGCCCACGACAAAATTCGGTCAAGCGAGGCTATTCGACTGACTCCTTTTAGGGATTCGTTTTGCGTATGTGAAAGTGTAAAACCAAGCTTTTCTACAATGCGCTTCCACGCTTGAAAATGATATTTTGCCGTATCGACAATTACGCCATCCAAATCAAAAATAAAGGCCTTCATAGTTGTATATAGTCTATTTGCAATGGTAGTCTGCAGCACGGGTAGCTATTTGACCATGTGGTTTTATATTCACTTTGTAACCAAGGGAATTTGCCCAACCTCGTGTCGCGTTGACCAATTTATTGGACTTGAAGTTTTCATCCTCGTTGTAATCCATGTCAATTTCTGGACGGATATCAAGCGATTGATTAATCCACTCTGCGACATCGATACTCATTTCAGTTTCTTTCCACAAGCGTGTCCACAGGTCTTTTATTTTTGGTACTCCACTTTTTTTCAGGATATAATGAACTCCACGATTCCCAAACCGATAGGCGATTACAGTAATGTATCTTGTTTGCTTCGCAATACTTTGTGAATCAGTACCGATATGAATATCAACATAGGGATTATTTGCTAAAATAGTTCGCGTGTGATCTATTGCGTCAATTTGATTCCCATGAATATCCCTAAATCCTGTCGATGCATTCATTGTTCGAAGATAAAAGTTTTTATGGAGTATGGAAAGCTTGCTTAAAAATCATTTTTTAGGTCGAAGTAACCAAAGCGGTAAGACTAAAAATAAAGCAAAAGTTTTGAAATAAAGTCCGACTAATGGAACGGCAATCATCGCGAAAATAAGCCACTGTTTTTGAGTCATTTAGACGGTTTTAGTCTGACGCTTAATTCGGTTGCTTACTTTTTTAGAGAGATACAATACAGCGATCATATTTGGAATGGTCATCAATGCAAAAGACAAATCGATTAAACCAATAACTACATCTACGGTGGCAATTGCCGATAAAATAATACTGCCTAGGTAGATATAGTTGTACATATATCCCCATTTTTTTTGAGTTAAAAAATCCAAACACTTTACCCCATAATAGGAATAGGTTAAAAGGGTAGAAATTCCAAAGACCAAGACCATTAAAAGTAAGAGCTTGTCTCCAATTCCAAAAAATAGGCGATTAAATGCTTCTAAAGTCAATTCAATTCCGTTCAATTCTGTCCCCATATATGCACCACTAATGATGATAATCAAACCTGTGATCGAACAGACTAATACGGTGTCTAAAAGAGGTCCAAGTCCAGCGACTAAGCCTTCGTGTATAGGTTCTTTTGTTTGAGATTGACCGTGATACATAGGTGCGTTACCCACACCACTTTCATTGGAAAAAACGGCCCTGCGTATTCCGAGCAAAACCAAGCCCCAAAAACCACCAGAAACAGCTGTCTGAAGATTAAAGGCTTCCGTAAAAATAGATTTCAATGCAGGCATAATCTGACTGCTGTTTGAAATCAAAATAAATACACCCATAATGAAATATAAGATGACCATTAGCGGGACAAGCCTCGAGGTAACTTGTATAATTTTTTGTAAACCTCCCAAAATTACCCAGGCACTAATCAGCAAAAGAACAATCCCAAACCCAATTTTCCAATACAAGTCTCCTATGTCAATGTATTGATTTGGATTGACAACTGTAATAACCGTTTGTGTCAATTGGTTTGCAGTAAAGGCAGGGAGTACGCCAAATAGACCAGCAATTGAAAACCAAATAGCAAGGGTTTTTCCATATTTAGGCAAGCCTATTGTCATATAATACATAGGCCCTCCAAGTGGAGTTCCATCGGCTTCTTTTTCTCTAAGCATAACAGCCAAGGTACTGCTATAAAACTTGATTACACTTCCAATTGCAGCAGTAATCCACATCCAAACCAATACCCCAGGACCACCCATATAAATTGCAATGGCTACCCCTGAAATATTTCCCAATCCAACAGTTGAAGCAAGTACCGCTGAAAGTGCTTCAAATCTTGAAATACCTTTGTTGGCTTCTTTTTTAAAAAGCAATTTACCTCCCAAAGCTACATTGTGTAATGCATATCCTTTGGACTGAATAAGTAAAAATAAACCCCCACCGAGAATCAAGGTAAGCATGACCCATTCAAGAGGACCGATGAGCATACTAAGGAAAGAGGAAATTGCATCCATTACGCTAAAATAGAAAACCAAAAGCAGACATTGTCATTTAGGAGGAAAATTCTTTATTCGCGAACGACTATAAAAGTGGCTTTGCTTCCCGTAGCTAAATTCCAAAGGTTCGCCATCATGATATTTCCATTTTCATCATAGACACGAACTTCTGCTGTATTGGGTCCAGATTCTCCTTGGTTTAGTGCAACAAAATCTATTTTATTAAACCCTAGTTCTAAATTAACATCGAGTTTTTTGTAGGTTTCTAGCAATAGGATATTTGGATAAAAAATTTCGTCGTTTAAACGAATTTGTACCCGATCACCGTCAGGGTGCTGATGATCTCGAAAGACAATACGTACTGTTTCTGTGCTGCTTTTAAAATCACCCAAATACTGATCAACTTTAAAATCATTGGGATTTTTATCCGATTCAGGAGACCTAAGACGCTTCAAATAGTCCGCTCCTGGATCGATAAATTTTTCTTGAAGTCCCATCTGAATATCCTTTTCAAAACCTTTAGGCGCTTTATTGGGATTGGGTGTTTTGGATAAGAAATCTTTTTTTAAAAAATCGGGCAACCCATTCTTTTCAGGCAGTTTTAATAAGGATGGAGATTTTGGATCAACCCCAATTTTACGCTCCAAAGGCTTGTTCTCTTTCTGCCCCCAAACGGAGAAAGAGAGTAAAACCATCGAAAAGAAAATCATTTTTTTAGATTTCATGATTCAAACCTAATGATTTCACAGAAAATCAGCATGATTTTAACACGCTTTTGTAAGAAGATTAACCAAAAATAAGAACTTAAGCGCTTACTTCTTTCTGTTTTGCTCTTCGTTCTGCCAACTGAATAGAAATTTCATTAGCACGCTCTTCCGAAATATCATAATTCCGCATTACATACATGGCTAATAAGGTTCCCATTATTGGAACAACAGAATAAAAAATACGAAGGCCTGTTAATGCACCTTCTGGTTGGGAAGCAATGTCTGGTGAAAAATTGACATAGCTTAATATAAATCCACTGAATAGTCCAGCTAGCGCAGATCCAAATTTAACCATCCACCAATAAATTGCTCCAAATGTACCTTCTTTTCTAGGAAGTCCATTTTCAAGCTCATCCAAATCACATACATCAGCAGTCATGCTCATCATTAACGTAAAAAGCCCTCCAATTCCAAACGAAAAGAAAGGGAGTGCAAATAGGAACATATAAGGCTTTCCAGGAATAAATAAAAACCAAAATAGCACATACCCAATTACAGAGATTCCTTGTGAAATCATGAATGTATTTTTCTTTCCAATTTTTTTAGACATACGAGCGACAATTGGAATTACAATAAAGGTGGTTACCAACGCGCCAACAGACCCGTGTAAAGTGGGCCAATATCCAGCAGCAGCAGCATCTCCATTAAATAAGTGATAAACAATTATAAAAAAAGAAAAGGCTGCAATCGTCTGAAATGAATTAAAGATCAAAAAGGTAGCAATACACAACTTTCTAAAAGGTCCATTCTTAAATGCAATAACAAAGTTTCTCCCAATATCTCTAAAACTATTTCCAATATTTTTTCCATTGATTGGCTTTAAGGTATTGTCATTTAGGGTCGATTTACTTCGAATAAATACAGCGGGTACAATCGCCACCAAAGTACATATAATCCCTACATAAATAGAAAGCTCTCGTGTTCCTGATTCAGCATTTTCAAACCAAGTAGGGTCATAAATGATTACCCAAAACCAAGGTGCAATTACCCAAGCCCATTGTCCAATCCATTGCGCAACAGCCATAATACTTGTTCGCTCATGAAAGTCATCACTCATTTCGTAACCCATAGCAACGTAGGGAACACTAAAAATAGTCAGTCCAAAATAAAAGCCAAGAGAGAGACTAAAAAAGTACCAAAAGTTGTAATTAAGACCATTTTCTGCATAGAGTTGCCACATTGCAATAAAGGAAATCCCCATGATTATAGCTCCTATAAACACATATTGCCTTCTCCTTCCCCATCTCGATTTTGTATTGTCTGAGATAAAACCCATAATTGGATCTGTAATTGCATCAAATACACGAGGCAAAAAGAAAATTAATCCCCAAAGTAGAGGAGGAAAACCTAGGTCTTGTACTAAAACAACCATGAAAATCCCTAGAGCAGCAGGAAACATTTGGTTGGCAAGCATTCCTAATCCAAAGGCAATTTTTTGCCCCATAGGAACCTGTTTGACAGCGTTATTCGTATTCATTTTGTTATGGTTTATTGTTTGATTGTGTTTTTCTCATTAAACCTATCTTGAATGATAAAATAGGTCTGTTTTTTCGTTCTATCAATGTCTACTATTCCCCAAAACTCCTCGTTTGGAGCTCCATCATAAGGAACACCACTGCTATTGGGTGCCCAACCTCCGATGTCTTGAGTAGTGGGGTTTCCTGCTTTCCACCAACCATCGGTAAATGAAAATAGCGCTACTCCAGAACCGATTTCTCGGTTTGATAATACTACCTCTATAATTTTTGCGTTTGCTGTTGCTTGAGCAGCTTCGTTTATTCCTTCACTAAACCCAAGATTAGATATTTTCATATAACTGTCTGCACCAGCCTCTGATAAATACATGGGTTTGTTTGAGATTGCTTCCCATTGCGCGTAAATGGGTCCGGGAACATCCCAACGATATACATTCATTCCCCACACATCAATAGCTGGATTTGCATCAAGTATTTCACTTGTGGGAAGTTCTCCGTGGGCAGTTCCCACAGGATGACTTTGATCGATTAGTTTGATTTCACCAGCGATGGTATTGAGAGCTTGATACCAGTTTTCAATTTTTCCACCAAACCATTCTGGATGGTAATTGTATTCATTCCCCAATTCCCATAATAAAATCGAAGGATGATTTTTGTATTTTTCTACATAGTCGAGTGCGGTCCCAGATAAAATATCGTAATAGCCGTCTTGATTGTATCCAAAACCTACAATTATCTTTAATCCTGCCACATGAATTTTGTCCAAAACAACAAGATCGTCAATTGGAGAATAGACACGTACCGTATTTATTCCAGCTTCGACCATCAGTTGTAAATCTTCATCAATCGATCCAAAATCACGTTCGGTACTTCCCTTTGGCACAGGATGATAACAAATGCCCTTGATAAAATAAGGAGTGTTATTTACTAAAATTTTACGTCCCTCTACAGTTACTTCTTGTGAGGTATTTTTATCACAACTCCCAAAACTAAGCAGGAGAAAAAACGCTAAAATTAAAGTACTTTGTTTCATTTTTGTTTGATTTTGGGTAAGACCACTTCATCTAAAAGTAGCTTCTTATTTCCATCAAATGTTTTTTTTACGGGCAGACCATTTCGACCTAGACCATCAAAAACACCTTTGTCCAATTCATCCCATAGGGCATATTTCACTCGTCCCTCAATTGTGATTAATCCAAAATGATTTTCAGATCCAACTGGATTACTTGCGTCTTTCCACTGTTCATCAAAGGCTTCAAAAAAGAAGCAGCTTATACCATTTTCGTTTGTCCATTGAATGGTTTTTTGGTAATAGAGCGCTTGTTTGAATTCGTCTGCAGCAGCTGTACCTTCCTTTCCATATAGCCAACTGTCATTTGTTGCCCAGCCTGTTTCACCAATGTGAATTGGTTTTTCAATTCCCAAACTCTCCACATATGAGGCGACACTTTTGTATTGATTTATAGCATACTGATGTGCACGTTCCATTGCGGCTTCTATTAAATCTACTTTACCTTTCTGAGCCTCTTTTTGATCAATTTCCCAAAAACTTGAGTTGTAGTGTGTATCGTGAAATGGATAGGTATGTACGGATAGAAAATCTACAGCCTTGATTAACGCATTAAGGTCATCATTGTGGTAGGAAGCATCTCCACCTCCCCAAGAAGCAAAATTATCAGAACTTGTAATCCATAAATCGGAAGAAAGTTTTTTCGCTTTTTTAAGAGCTTGCAAATGATTTACCCATTTGAGAACTACACGTGGTTGAACAAAATAACTTGCTGCCCAATGAACCATTGATTCGTTCCCAACAGCAATAACCTTTACAATATCTGGGTAGTTATTGGCAAGTTTTACCGCAAGATCAATTTCTGAGGTATTGTTTTCCAAATCTTCTTTATCGTGATTGGGGGAATCAGTCCAGGCATTTTCACAATCTATCCATGTTCCCAGCATGACATACATCTCAAAATTTGGATCATCTGCTTTCAATTCAGTGATTGCCTTTAATACATTTGGTGCAAAGTCAAATTGAAGGTTATAGGTACGCAATACTCGAACTCCTACAGCATGCATGATTTTTAAATCTGCTTTAATTTGTTTTAGAGTCGGCTGAATGGATCGATTTTTTTCTCTGTAGCCACCGTATGAAATGGCTTGGTAATCGGAGTTACCTAATATTTCAGCAGCAGTTTTACTATTTTTTTCCACTGGACTACATTGCGTTAATGACAAACCAATCCCTACATAAAAAGCAAGCGTAATAGATTGAATAAGCCGATCCATGATCTAGTTTTTATTCTGAGTTGAAACAATTATTTTTTCAATAGCTCCTGTTCTACTAAACAAACTTTGCGAATGAACCAAATCGAGCTGAGGAACATCAAATGAGACAATTTCCCCAGAAGTCAAATACAAATCAACTCCATTTTTAGCTGACTTTTGATATACAATAGGAACTTGACAATAGGTAAATGCTAGACTATTTTCATTAAGTGAAATGGTCTTACTTTCTCCGTTGATATCAACATAGTCAAAGTTTTCAGACTGAGTTAAAAATTCAGAAGGGCGAAGTATTTTAATATCAAAATACAGTTTTCCTTCAATTACACGAAGTCCTAATTCACCAAATCGGCTAATGATATCTTCTTTTACTTGACCAGTCATACCAGGTTGTTGAGCTCCTTTTCCACCGGGGGTGTGCGAGTAAGGGTCTGTTGGAAAAGCACCGTACAATGAGGGAGACTTATGTGCTCCAATACCCGCATTTATTTCAAAATAATGATCGTATAAACGTCCTGTTAAGGCATCGTCAGATCCCTCGTCTAAGGCCTTCTGAGTCACTTCATAGGTCGCTAATAATAACTTTGATACCATGTGCCAATAAATTGACCCCAAACCTTCGTATCCAAAGAATGTACCTGACCTTCCCGTAAATGCTTTGTGATTAAAAACAGTTTCAAAAAGCGCATAGAGTTGTACAGCTTCTTTCTTGACAAGTTTACTGTATTTTTTTGGCAAATTAGCTAATGCTGCCTTTAGGCTATTTACGTTGTTAAACTCCCCATTAAAATGATACTCCCCATGGCAATCTTGATTTAATACGGACTTATTTCCGTCTGAAACTAAGGTGAGCAAAAGTTCTGAATTTTGAACCAATTCACTTGGAATTGTGTTTTTATCCACAAAACGAGAGAGGTCTTTATTTGGATATAAAATGTAACTGTATTGATCTTCTCTAAACAATTTACTTGCCTTTAAACTATCAAGTACTTCCACACTTTCTTGTGTGGAGAGATACCCCGAACTCAATATCGCAACTTGACCTTCAAGCATTTCAGGGAGGAACGAAATTTGAACCTCTTCCTTGTTTTTGATAGTCATCAAATTGTATGCGTGATACAACCCATCTTCTCGCTTGTTTCGATCGATTGAATGCTCTAGGAATGCAATAGAAACTGCCACAAAATCAAGAAGATCTTCCTTGTCCAAAGTTACTTTTTTTCCTGAAAAACTAGCGTCGTAAATGGCTTTTCGGTAACTGCTTGCAGCCTTTCCTAAACCGTCCATTACGTGCTTGCGCTGTGAATCGTTAATTGCACCAGACAACAATGATTTATTGTCATTGAGGGTTTTTAAAACCAAAGTGAAAAAACGGTAAAGTTCGTGTGAAACTGCATAACTTGACTCTTCTGTTTTCTCCACGAGATTCTCAAGGAAACATAAAAAACGTCTTAAGTAGTATAGGGTTACCATGGAAACTCCGTTTCCAACAAGTGCATTGTTTGCGTCATTCCACTCAGGACGTTGTGTGTTCATCCAAATTCCTCCTTCAGGAATAAAGTTGGAAACTTTTGCAAGAACAGTAGCTAGAATTTTTTCAATGAAATTGACCTTGTGAATAAAGATATTCTTATCGCGAAGTAATGCACCATCTACACCAATTTCACTTCGTTTGAGTTGGATTTTTTCTTCATTTTCCCAATCAAAATCAATTGTATTTTTTGGATCTTCCAACATCTCCGCATAGCTTTTTATACGATACGGAACATTGGCATATACAAAGAGGTCTTGGGTAAAATAAGCAGTTAGTTTTTCAGGATAATGGCCCTCAATAAACTCTAAAAACTTTAATAAATAGATAATTTGATGATCTCCCCAGTAGCCAATATACGACCATGGGTTGTCTGGCTCAACAATTTCCCAGTCAAACCCATCTTTGGTTACACGATAGGGGTTGTATCCATCAAAAGTTGTTGCATTAAGGAATTTGTGAATCATTCCCTCAATAAAATCTGGATACGAATGAGCAAGTGCTTCCCAATTTTGGAAGATATCTCGCCAATTCCCCTGATAATCCAATACTTTTGAACCGTCTATTTCATTTTGTGTATTGATCGAAAATTTATTCCATGGACGACTTGGATCACCGTGTCGACGGCTAAATTTGATCGGTAAGTATTCATAACAAAGACGAACAAAGTTTTTATCCTCGTCTTTATCAGCAAGTTTTTTTAATTCACTCAAATTAAAAACAGTTGGTAACTTATCCAACAAAGCTTGTTTTTTTACATGAACCTTGTGGTTTGCTTTATGAATATAATTAACAAAGTCTTCTTTTTCAATTTGATAATTTTCATCAAAAATACCCCCACGCATAATGTTAAACATGGTATTGGCAAAATGACGAATATTACGCAAACGGTCTGCAGTTAGTTGAAGACCATCGGCTGCTCCTACAAGTTTTAATAGTCGTTGGCTTCCTAACTCAATATCCTGATCGAGTTTTGCATCCATCTCTCCAGCTCGAATTTCTTCCTTGAGTTGAATAATTGCTGAAGTATTTTGATTTACATTAGCGATTAGTCGCCACTGTGCACTCTCATGGGCTGCTAATGTGATATCTTTCGAACGCATATAAGCGCCCTTTTCGCCTTTCACGTCAACTTCTTCCTCAATGGGTTTACCTTGACGAAAGGCATTTAATTGCTTTCCACAAAGAAGTGTTTTTGCTCCCTCTAGTCCTGTGGACCAAACTACATTAGTTTTGAGGGCTTCACTTGGTTCAGCTTTATCTACGATAATTGCACTGAGTGAAAATAAACCAACACCAGTATCGGTTTCTAATTCACATTTCTTGTAAGCATCCACCAGATTTGAACTGTTGTTTTGTAGTGCATCTTCTACTCCGTGGGGAAGAATATTTTGAATACCGTCCAACACACGAATATTGATTCCAAATCCATCTTGGTTTTCTATGGTCGATTCACGAACGAATCCATACGTATGAGACGAATTCCAACTGTAAGTAAAGCGAAGTGCTAAATCATGGTTGATTTCTTCAAAAATAAGTTTATTACCATAGCTGTTTTTATACAGATTACGAGTAATTGAATACACCCCATTGTGACGATCTGAAAAAGGTTCCCACAAAAAGGTTTTTTCGTTTTTCTCAACAAGAAAAATACTTTTGCTACCTGTTGTTTCATACGATTCTGTAATCTTATCGTCAGTATAATAGGGAAATAGAGCATAATTACTATTTTTTCGACCTGCAGAGAGACTCCCAAGACTAGAGATAAACATCCAGTGGTTGGAATCACTCACGATGCTCATAAAAAATGGACGCATCGAATTTACATTTGAAATTTTATAGAATGTTTCTCCATGTAGTTCAACCTCAGTACCTGTGACTTCTTCAGTTGGAAAATGGGCTATATTACTTCCTAAAAATATATGATTACTCATTGGTAAATGAAACTCCCTCTAAGGGATGTGTTTAGTCAATTAAAGTGTACTAACTAAGCCTAAAGAAATTAGTTTGCAAAAGCTTAGAACACTATTTAATTATTGGTTTCTACTATTTAATTAGTGTGTTTTTCTATTGGAAAACACGGATATAATCAACTTCCATAGAAGAAGATGTAAATGCTGGATCAATTGAATTTCCAACAAAATTTCCTCCCATAGCTACATTTAAAATCAAGAAAAAGTTTTGATTAAATGGCATATCAGGAGTAATACTGTAGGTGTGGTGTACATCACCATCAACAGAAAAAACGAGTCTGTCTGAAGTCCAATCTACTTCGTAAACATGAAATTCAGAATCTACATTTTGAATGATAGTTTCTCCTCTAACGTAATCGTCTTCTCCATTAGGTCCAGCTTTGTGTACAGTAGATGAGATAACACCCGGCTGTAAATCACCGTGTTCCATAATGTCAATTTCACCACAAAATGGCCAACCTGCTGAATCAATGTTTGCACCAAGCATCCATATTGCAGGCCAAGTACCTTGCCCTTTTGGCAATTTTGCACGGACCTGAACTTTTCCATATTTAAATTCGAACAACCCTTGTGTAGTCATTCTTGCAGAGGTATAACTTTTACCCTGATAGTTTTCTTTTCGAGCTGTTATTCTTAGAACACCATTCAGAATAGATGCATTTTGTGATCTATTGGTATAGTATTGTTGTTCTCCATTCCACCAACTTCCATTGTTTGGAGGAACTGTTTCAAACACCCAGTTGTCCGCACATACTGAACTATCGTCAAATTCCTCAGCCCAAATTAAGGTATCATTATTTCCACTTGGAGAGGCATTAGGTATGACAGCAGAAACGCATGCTCCCGAGGGATCGAAAACAATTTCACTCGGATAATCATCAATATTATAAATTTTGTCCTCACAACCCAATAAGGCGAATAGAAACAAAACAGAGTATAATTTTTTCATAATATATATAAAACCCCCTCAGAAAAAACTTCCGAGGGGGATTAATTTTAAAATTAATTAGTCACAGGAATCATAACTTTCTACTTGGTTACCACTTCCTAGCACCCAAATACGGTTCGCATAGTTTGCATAGTCAGTAACCATACGTCCTTCGTCAATTCTACTGACACATTGATCGCCAGCAGCATTATCGATAAGGTTCTCTTGGACACCATCAACGACGTATAAATACTCCATATTTTCAGTAGGAGCTGTATCAAAAGTAAACGTCCAAGTGTTATCATTATTAGATACGCCTACTGGACCTCCTTCAGGATTCCATTCCCACCAAGGACCTGTAAGTCTTACAGATGTTGCACTCGCAGGAGCAGTTACTGTAAGTTGTAAGGCTTGCGTTTCCGAACCACCATTGTTACCTTCATCATTGTATAAATAGATATTATCAATGAAGATCTGCCCTGCAGCAGCTGCAGAGATTACAGCTAACTTAGCGTCAGTTAAAACGGTCGAATTTGTTCCAAATTCAGATAATGCAAGGTCAACAGACACCCACTGATCTTTCGCTGAAACGTCGATAGTTGCCTCCATAGCTTCTGAAGGCACAGCACCTTCTAATTTGAATCTGAAATTGTCCATATCAGAGGTAAATACATCAAAGTGAATTGAATTGTATGCAGTTACATCAAAAGCAGTACCATCCGCAAATTCTATTCCACCGTATCCGTTTGCAGCAGAAATAGTTGCTTTTAATGCATTTTCTCCAGCTGCAATTTCAACTTGCTCGATAGAAGCGTTAGCTGACCAACTAGTTTGATATGTTGTTACAGAAGGATTTGTATATGCATCACTGTAGATATTTAATATATCAGCTTCTGCTTTGGTTGGAGCAGCTGCTGCCGCTGTTGGTCCATCAGGACATCCGTTGTTTTCAGCTGAACCAGCTCCACTTGGACAACCGTCAATAGCATCAAAAATTCCGTCACTGTCAGTATCTGGTTGGTCATCACCAAATTCAGCACCAACTAGATTGTCGATATAAAAATCTCCAGAAAATTGATCACTATTAAATCCAACGAACACAACAACCTTTTGATATTGACTTAGTGTTACTGTAGCATTCTCGTGGTTAGGATAGCTATTTACTGCATTGTTGAAGTCAAATTCAATTGTCTGCCATCCTGCCTGACCAGCAGCAGTTTTGAGTACCTCTACATCAAATCCACCTTCAGTGCTATTTCCTTCTAATTTCAATAATATATCAGGAGTCCCAGCAGTCTCTTGATAAAAGTCTAAGC
>JAUROD010000008.1 GCA_030835845.1 Flavobacteriaceae bacterium | reverse complement strand
TGTTCTGCATCAGGAATCGCATACATACGGTAAATTCCAGCGTCAACTTGCTGTCCAGCAAAGTCAAGTGGTTTAGTGGTAGAAAAAGTGGTCGATGCATTTGCCCCGAGTCTCCAGTATTCACCATAGGGAACCAATGCTTTTTCCTCAGCAGTTCCAAAAATGAGACGGTCCTTTTTGAATGGTCTACTATATACAACCTCTAGGGTTAAATCACCGTCATTCAATGTAACAGTGTCTTTTGGACTTAATGGATTGATGAAGGTGTTGTACAAGAGATATCCTGCTACAAGAATTACTAGTACGACTATAGCTAGGATTATTTTTTTGAGATTTGACATATTTGATGTTTTCTCAAATATACAGATAATCCCATTTACCTAGCTACTTTCTTATTCAATTTTTAGGTGGTTAGGAGAGCTGAAACCCGAAAGAAGAAAAATTGCCTAAATCTGTTTTTTCTAAGAAAATATGACAGTCTTATTTTTATATACCATCACCTTGCGATTGAGATGAAGTTGAATCGCTTTTGACAAAACAATACGTTCTAAATCTCGCCCTTTTGAAATAAAGTCTTGAATAGAATGGAGGTGAGATACTTGTGTCGTATTTTGTTCGATGATTGGTCCTGCATCCAATTCTTCAGTCACATAATGACTTGTCGCACCTATAATTTTTACACCACGTTCATAGGCAGAATGATATGGCTTTGCACCTGGGAAAGCAGGTAAAAAGGAATGATGAATATTGATTATTTTGTTTTGATAAGCAGCAATAAGATTCGGAGGAATAATCTGCATATATCGTGCAAGAACGATAAATTCAACCTGATGTTTTGCTAAAATTTCTAACTGTTCAGTGGTAGCTTCAGCCTTCGTTTCTTTGGTTACTGGAACATAGTAAAAAGGAATATTAAAACGTTTGGCAATTGGCTCTAGATCTTTGTGATTACTTAAAATAAATGGAATTTCAATAGCAAGTTCATGTGATGCATATCGAGCTAAAATATCATAAAGACAGTGATCGTATTTGGATACAAAAAGAGCTGTTTTTGGTCGATGGTCATGGGCATATAATTCATATGTAAGTGAGTAGGAATTAGCTATTTCTTTTTCAAAAGTCTGAGAAAATTGAGTTGCTGTAAATCCTACTTCTACAAATTCACACTCCAAACGCATAAAAAAGAGTTTGTTTTCTCGATCAACATACTGATCTATATACAAGATATTTCCCTTTTTTTTATGGATAAAGTTGGTGACGGATGCAATTATCCCTTTCTGATCGGGACAATTCATAACTAGAATAAATTTTGACATGTTTCAATTTGGTATTCAAGGCATGAATTTCGTCAAAAAAGCGCAAATTACAAGAGCTTTTCAGTCTATTTAATGTTCATTTAACATTTACATGCTCATAATTGCGCCAAATTTGATTTAAGACATTTAAAAAAGTCTGAAAATCAGTTTCATCAATATCTTTATACCCAAGTGTTCTCAATTCCTTTACAAAAGGAAGAAGTGTTTCTATCATGCTTCGACCATGTGGAGTTAATTCCAGTTTATAGCGTTTAAGATCTCCTTCAAAAAGTGATTTTGTGATATACCCCTTTTCGACCAAATTTGTAATCATTTTTGAGGTTGTAGCTCGGGTTCTAAAATTCAAATTGGTTAGCTCTCTTTGAGATGCAATATCGCCTAATTCATAAATCTGTTGCAAAAAAACCCACTGCTCAATGGTCAGGTTAATATTCTTTTCCTTAAATGCTTTTTGATAAGCTAATTGTATTCTTTTAACCGTTCTATCAAGGTAATGTCCGAATCCCTTTGAGCTATCCATATTTTATTTTTCTGACAATACAAAAGTAAGAAAAATTGCTTATTTTTGTTTCACATGAAACAAAAATTAAAATAATGTCAAACACACACCAAGCTTTACCAAAGATATTTAAAGATGCAAAAGACTTTATGCCTCTTAATGGAACAGACTATATTGAACTCTATGTGAGTAATGCGAAGCAAGCTGCATATTTTTACAAAGCTGCATTGGGTTTCCAATCTTACGCCTATGCAGGTCTAGAAACTGGATTAAAAGAATATGAAAGCTATGTGGTTAGTCAAGGAAAAATTAAGCTTATTTTAACTTCACCATTAAAAAGTAATACCGTTATTGGAAAGCACATCGATAACCACGGTGATGGAGTAAAGGTTGTTGCGCTTTGGGTAGATAATGCGGTTGACGCATATAATACAGCAATGGAGAAAGGTGCGCGTTCCTATATGGAGCCTGAGATTATAAAAGATAATGAGGGTACAATTATTCGCTCAGGAATCCATACTTATGGAGAAACAGTCCATATTTTTGTTGAACGTACAGACTATACGGGTCATTTCTTGCCTGGATTTATCCGATGGGAAACACCAGATTTTAATCCCTCATCGGTTGGTTTAAAGTATATTGATCATATGGTTGGGAATGTCAAACTTGGTCAGATGAACAAATGGGTAAATTTTTACGAAGAAGTGATGGGATTCACTAATATTCTGACATTTGATGATAAAGATATTTCTACTGAATATACTGCACTTATGAGTAAGGTTGTTAGTAATGGAAACGGACGAATCAAATTTCCAATCAACGAGCCAGCAGAGGGTAGAAAACGTTCTCAAGTAGATGAATATCTTGATTTTTATGAAGGAGAAGGTGTTCAGCATTTAGCGGTTGCCACAGATGATATAGTGACAACTGTCCAACAAATGCGAAACCGAGGAGTAGAATTTTTGACCATTCCAGATAGTTATTACGAAACTGTCTTGGATCGTGTAGGAAAAATTGATGAAGATTTAAAGCCTCTACAAGATTTAGGAATTTTAATAGATCGTGATGAAGAAGGTTATCTTTTGCAGATTTTCACAAAGCCAATTGAACCAAGACCAACATTATTTTTTGAAATAATACAACGAAAAGGGGCACAGTCTTTTGGTAAAGGAAACTTTAAAGCGCTTTTTGAAGCAATAGAACGAGAACAATCGATTCGAGGAACATTATAATAAATGATGATAGAGAATGAAGTTTTAGCGCGATTACCTGAACATTTACGTCAGTATATCAAACCACAGTCCTATGCGCATTACACTGCGAAAGATCAATCGGTATGGCGTTATGTAATGCGTAAAAACGTGGATTTTCTGTCTAAATATGCACACAATAGTTATCTCAATGGACTAAAAATTACAGGAATTACTCAAAACCGAATTCCAAACCTATATGGAATGAACCGTATCCTTAAAGATATTGGATGGGCAGCAGTTGCAGTGGACGGTTTTATTCCTCCTCGTGCGTTTATGGAATTTCAAGCGTATAATGTGTTGGTTATTGCTAGTGAAATTAGGCAACTCAACCATATCGAATATACTCCAGCACCTGATATTATACATGAGTCAGCTGGACATGCTCCGATGCTGGCTAACCCAGAATATGCAGCATTTTTAAAGCGTTTTGGTGAAATTGGTTCGAAGGCAATAAGCTCACCCTCTAATATGAAAATGTTTGATGCCATTAGAAAGTTGTCGATTCTTAAAGAAAGCAAAGACATAAAAGAGTCACTAATAGTAGAAGCCGAACAAGAGATTATTTCACTCCAAAATCAAACAATTAGCTTGTCTGAAATGGACTACCTCAGAAACCTACATTGGTGGTCAGTCGAATATGGAATTATTGGGAGTCCTGAAAATTTTAAACTTTTTGGAGCAGGGCTTTTATCATCAATTGGAGAAAGCAAATGGTGTCTATCAAATAAGGTTAAAAAACATCCATTCACACTGGATGTAATCTACCAAAAATTTGATATTACCCAACCACAGCCTCATCTTTTTGTTACTCCTGATTTTGCTCATTTAAGTAAAGTTCTTGAGGAGTTAGCAAACACAATGGGACTTCGAAATGGAGGAATAGAGGGGGTGGAAAAATTAATTCTCTCTGAGGAAGTGGGTACCATTGAATTAAGTACAGGTCTTCAGATTTCAGGACAGTTCAAGGCACTAATTCCACACCCTAAAAATCCGTCACAGGTTGCGTATATCCAAACTGTTGGGTCTACTGCTTTGGCTTTTAGAAATCAAGAAATAGTTGGACACGGTGCATTGTATCATGCTGAAGGTTTTGGTTCTCCAATTGGGAAATTGAAAGGAAGTAACCTCGCTATCGAAGATATGACTCCTAGTGATTTGGAAGCTTTTGGGATTGTCGAAGGAAATAAAGTTGTACTTACTTTCGAGAGTGGGGTTGTAGTCGAAGGAAAAATCATCACGGGTGTCCGAAACTTGTTTGGAAAAATTATGTTGATTTCATTTGGAGAGTGTACTGTTTTCTTTCAAGATCAAATTCTTTTTCAACCTCAGTGGGGACAATATGATATGGCAATTGGCAAAACAATTAAATCAGCGTATGCAGGTCCAGCAGATGCACAATATTTTCCTTTTGAAAAGCGAAAAATGATGCCTACACCAGCTATACCAGCAATTGATAAAAGGAACGAATTGTATCAAACTATCCAAGAAATTATGGAGGACGATCTTGATTTTCAGTTAAAAATTGATGCTATTGGTCCAAAAATTGAAAAGGTTGATTCCGAGGACTGGCTTTTAGTTCTTAATTTTCATACTTTATGTCTAGCTAAAAATTGTACAGCATGGAAAGCGAGTGCCTTTAAAAAACTTCATAAAATAAAACAAAACAATCCTTCTTTGGCACATTTAATTGAAGATGGATTGCAATTATTCTCATGTTAATCTAAAAAATACACTTATGCCAATTTATCATCACTTAGGAAAAATTCCAGATAAACGACATACTCAATTCCGAAAAGCGGATGGAAGTCTTTTTCATGAAGAACTGTTTGGAACAATTGGTTTCGATGGAATGTCGACATTGCTTTATCATCATCATCGACCTACTCAAATAAAACAGATAGATAAGCCAATTGATTTGCGTCCTAAAATTGCAGTTCAAAATAATATTACAGCACGAAAATTAATCAGTTTTGATGTTGATCCGAAAAATGATTTTTTAGATTCTAGGGTTACACTGCTTGTAAACAAGGATGTCCACATTGGAGTTGCTTCACCAAGAGAATCACTCACACAATATTTTTATAAAAATGTAGATGCAGATGAAATGTTATTTATTCATCGTGGAAAAGGAACTTTACGCACTTTTGTAGGTCAAATACCTTTTAAACCTGGTGATTACCTTATCATTCCACGTGGTATGATTTATCAGATAGAATTCGATTCTCAGGACAATCGTATTCTTTTTGCAGAATCATTTCACCCTATATATACACCAAAAAGATATCGTAACTGGTTTGGACAATTGATGGAAAATTCTCCTTTTTGTGAACGAGATTATATCCTTCCAAGCACATTGGAAACGTATGATGAAAAAGGCGATTTTATTTTAAAAATCAAGAAAGAAGGTTGGTTGAATACCATTCATTACGCTACTCATCCCTTTGATGTAGTAGGTTGGGATGGGTATAATTATCCATATGGTTTTTCAATCCATAATTTTGAACCAATCACAGGTCGAATTCATCAACCCCCTCCAGTACATCAAACATTTGAAACCAATGCCTTTGTCATTTGTTCATTTTGTCCACGATTATATGACTATCACCCAAAAGCAATACCTGCTCCCTATAACCATTCCAATATAGATTCTGATGAAATGATATATTATGTTGATGGTGATTTTATGAGTCGTACTGATATAGCACCAGGTCATATATCTCTGCATCCTTCTGGAATACCTCATGGTCCACACCCTGGAACATATGAGGCAAGCATTGGAAAAACCCAAACAGAAGAATTGGCTGTGATGATTGATACATTCAAGCCGTTACAATTGACTGAAGAAGCACTTAAAATTGATGATGGTAAATACGTTAAATCCTGGTTAGACGAAAACAAATAACATGGTACATATTCCAATAAATTCAGATTTTTCAATTCACAATCTCCCGTTTGGTATTTTTTCAACTCCGGGTAAATCGCCACAAGTTGGAATTGCTATTGGAGCGTATATTTTGGATTTAACAGCTTTGAGTCACTATCATGAATTTGATTTTGATAACTCAGTTTTTCAGCAAGTCTTTTTGAATGACTTTATATCTCTAGGAAAACAAAAAACTTCGCAATTAAGAAAAGATATTCAAAATTGGATTGTGGATAAGAATAGTGTGCTATATCAACACGAGGGACTATTCGTTGCTCAATCAGATGCCAAAATGCACCTTCCAGTTCGAGTGGGGGACTACACCGACTTTTATTCAAGTATTGAACATGCTACCAATGTAGGTAAAATGTTTAGGGACCCTGAAAATGCACTTTTACCTAATTGGAAACATATTCCAGTTGGATATCATGGACGTGCTTCGTCAATCATCCCAAGTGGAGAGCCAATTTTTCGTCCAAAAGGACAAGTGCTACCAAACGGTGAGTCTCAACCTATTCATCAACTTACGGAAAGATTGGATTTTGAATTGGAAATGGCATTTATAATTGGGAAAGAAAATAAATTGGGACATCCTATTTCAACCAAAGAAGCAGAGGATTACATTTTTGGTATGGTCATTTTTAATGATTGGTCTGCTCGTGATATCCAAAAATGGGAGTATGTTCCTCTCGGACCTTTTTTAGGTAAGAATTTTGCTTCATCGATCTCACCTTGGGTAGTTCCGCTTGAGGCACTTGATCCATTCAGAGTTAACGGTCCGATTCAAGATCCAGCGGTTTTATCTTATTTGAAGTATGATGGTATGAAAAACTACGACCTTAAATTGGAAGTTGGAATTACTCCTGAAAATACAGATGAAATGGTCGTGAGTCGATCAAATTTTAAATATATGTATTGGAATATGGTTCAACAACTCGCTCATCACACAATGAATGGATGTAATGTAAGAGTCGGTGATGTGTTAGCGTCAGGAACAATTTCAGGTAAAAATGAGTCATCCTATGGCTCAATGCTTGAATTGTCTTGGGCAGGAACAAAGCCTATAAAAATGCACGACGGATCGGAGCGTAAATTTCTTCATGACGGGGATACAGTGACCATGCGTGCCTTTGCAGAAAGAGATAGCATCCGAGTAGGTTTTGGCGAAGTCTCAACTAAAATTCAATCAAATCAATGAATACATTTACTACCATAGACCCAACTCAAATTGATCAAAAAAGTCTGCACAATCATTTGCTTTCAGCAGTAGCTCCTAGACCAATTTGTTTTGCAAGCACAATTGACAAAGAAGGAAATGTAAATCTAAGCCCTTTTAGCTATTTTAATGTTTTTAGCTCAAATCCACC
>JAUROD010000007.1 GCA_030835845.1 Flavobacteriaceae bacterium | reverse complement strand
TTATAGCTCCTATTTTAGCAAATATTCCTTTACAACTTCTTTCATATCACATTGCTAATAAAAAAGGTTGCAATGTTGACCAGCCAAGAAATCTTGCAAAATCAGTAACAGTAGAGTAGGTTTATGGGTTGATAAACCTTACCCCTATAAATGGGTGGTAAAGTTCTCATTATCAATTATTACCACCAACCTTTGGGAGTCAAATTATAGTGAATACCAAGAGTATTTATTCAACAGAATTTGTAAATATAAAGAGTGTTTTCTTACCCCTATTGGGTATAGAAAGATATCTCAAATCTTTAACCAGGAGGGGTTAAAAACACCACGAGGGAGTACCTTTAAGAACAACCATGTTCACTCCATTTATAAGAAAGGTAAGATTCGAGAGGAACGAATCAATCGTGAGGATGTTGTTATTATAACTAACCCCATTATTGAAATATTTTAAAAAACTAGTTAATATGGGAAGGTTTTTGAGTAAATCATAAAAGAAAATATGAAATGGATAATAACCTACTTACTACTTATCTTTATAAAGGTTTAATATATCAAGAAGACGTCAAAATGACGTCTTGATGACGATAGTGTTTTGAATAGATAAAGATATTTTTGAATAATGAAATTAGGAAGTAAAATTAAGGAACTGAGAAAAAAGTATGGGTTAACACAAGTTGACCTTTCTGAAAAATCAGGGTTATCGTTGAGGACAATTCAGAGGATTGAAAACAATGAAAACAAACCATCTGTATATTCATTAAGAATGATAGGTGAAGTTCTTAATTATAAGTTTAATCTAAAAAAATTTAATATTATGAGAAATATTTTTGAAAAAGAGAACAGAAATTATTTAATCCTAATATTAGGACTAATTTCTTTTTCTATAGGAGGTTATTTTTATTATTCAAAACAGTTAGATAATTATGTTGAAGTTGTTGACATGAAAATGGAGTCTAATAAAATTGAGGACTTTCTCAACTTTGAATGGGACAGTATGAAAGAGATTGTAAGTTTAGATTCAGATAAAGAAATTGTGGTAAGGTTAATGTATTCAAACAAAGACTCTATTTCATCAGGAATTAACAATTTTGACCTCAATTATAAGTTAACAGAAAGTAATTTTGAGGAAGATATTAGAACAATTGAAAATCAAATACAAAAGTTAAACTCAATAAAATTTGAATAAAAAATAAAAGGTAAGGTTAATCAACCCATATTATTAAACCACTACCGTGGAATAGAATTTTCATTGAGCTAATTATTAGTCATGGCTGAAAAACCAATTCTTTACTAAAAAGTTTTGTATAAAGCACGTTTTTTAGAGGTGTCTAGTTTGGTTAAATTCTGTTTGATATCAGCATCCATTAATTTGTATTTGGAGTGGTCAATCAAAATATAAAACACTTTGTTATCTGCTATCTTTTTCTCTAACTCAGTAGTGTTGATAATTTTTATTTGCCCGTTTGAATAAAACTGACTGGAGTAACTTTTAAATTCTAACGCATAAAGTGAGTGGTCACTTACTTTGAGTTTTTCAATCAAGTATTTATCTGAATTATCCTGAAACACTTTGTCAACCTGACTAGAAAAATAACCAATAATTAATAAAATCGGCAAGATTGAAGAAACTCCTAGGTATATTTTTTTAGTTTTTACCTCAGACCAATAGTGTGCAATTAATAGGGAAAATGGTAACATTACTGGAAGTGTGTAGGGGTGAATTAAACTCTTAGAAGAGGTAAAAAATAAGGGAGTCCAAACGAACCATAACAATAAGAAAAGAGGCCAATTTTGTGTTCGGATTGTTCTTAATTTTCTACTAATTTTTCTTAAAAAAAGTATCGTCCAAGGCAGTGTAGCCCCAACAAGAAAAACCCACACCATCCCAAGGGGTTGTTGTTTTGGAAACCCATATTTATCTCCACTCCATGAAGAGTCGAGATAACGTTTGAAATGTTCACCTACAATAAAATAGTCAACAAAGCCAGGAGATCGGATTTCGGCTAATAGATACCACGGAACAGCAATTAATAGTGTAATAAGTGATCCAATAATAAACGGAAATTGGATTAAATTTCTCCATTTAAAATCAGAAATAGCACACCATAACAGGAGAGGAGGTACAGTTAAAATCCCAAGGATTGGACCCTTGGCGAGTAACCCCAATCCCATACCAACAAAAAAGAGATAACCCCATAAACGTTTTGCATTTGGTTGAACAGCTTCCCAAAAGGATAGCATAACCATAGCCACACTAAATGCTAAGAGGGTATCCGTCGAAACGACACCTGCATGAAGATAGAATTCTGGAATTGAAAAAAGAATCAACCCCGGAAGGTATTTTGACATTTTTTTATTTGGTCGGTATTTTCCAACAAAAAAAACAAGAAGCAAACTTACTATTAGGTAAGGCAATCGTACAAAAAATTCTTGCGCACCGAACAATGAAATACTTGCAGCAGAAAGCCAAGATGACAATGGAGGTTTTGCCCAAAAAGGAATTCCGTAATCAATTTGAAGAACTACCCATTCACCAGTTTCAGCCATTATTCGTGCAATTTCTCCATAACGCGCTTCAGTTTTGTCCATTAGAGGCAATGCAGCGTTAAAAAACATACGGATTAAAACAAGTAAAGCCAGTAGATAGCCTGTAATCGTTTCTGAATTTATTGGGGGAATTATTTTTTTCATTTTTTGTAGCGTTGACGAATAAGCCATAAATCAGACCAAAGTTTAATAAAATATGAAAATTTTACTCGCGAATCATCAGTGTCTATCCATTGTTTAAGAGGAATTTCTTCTGAGGAACTTACCATTTGTTCTTTACCAAAGGCATTAATGAAACGGTAAAATAGTTCCACATCGAATAGCCAGCGAGAACTAAATGGCCCATCAAAACCAACTTTTACCCAATCTCTTGAAATAATTTTACAGCCACATTGTGTATCATACACTCTAATCCCTAGCATTTGAGCAATTAGGTTTGCAATAACTCGACCAATAATGTAACGGTACCATTTTCGTTCAATAGTGTTGTCTTCTTTTAATACCCTTGATCCAAAAACAAAATGAGAGTTCGAATTGATTAAGTTGGATAATGAGAAACATTCTTCAAGAGAAGTTGATAGGTCTGCGTCTAAGTAAGCAAATTTTGTAATTGACTTATTTTCATATGCCATCCACATACCTTCTTGAACTGCGGTTGCCTTTCCTTTGTTTTTTGGAAGTGCGATTACACTTATCTGTTCACTATATTTTGTAGCTAGTGTTGTAATCAAATCAAGTGTATTGTCCTTTGAACCATCATCTACCAAAATCAAATGAACATTTTCATGACTTGATTTAAACTGTTCAAAACGAGCTAGTGGAAAGCGTTTAGCTTCGTTATAACATGGAACAATGATGCAAAGAGACATAGTTAAAAATTAATGGTGAAGATAGGTATATTGTTTGACCTTTAGTGGAAGATTATATGAAGTATGATTAAGCTTGCCGCCAACACCCATCCACTTCTTTTCATTTGAGAGGAATCAGCCATAAACAATGAGGACAGTGGTTTAATTGTCCGTTGACTCATCAAAAACGCAATGGATAACCCACTAAATATTACCCAAAATGCACGTACAAAATAATTCATATCTGGGAAAATTAACTGAAGTAAAATATTGAGAGGGAGTGTAATAACAAAGGCAAAAAGAATCGCTTTTTTGTTCGGTTTATTTAATAAAACTGCACTACAAATCAACACAACAATTCCACAATTTATATAGTACCTTAAGTTATTTAATGTGTGTGTAAATGCAGAGTTAGGTTGGTCAAATTTTATGTACAGCAATATCATTCCCATTAAAAGTGCAGTGAAAAGGCTAAATAAGATTGCATTTCTTCCTGCATTTATTTTTTGACTATCAGTTGCTTTTTTATTTATATAGGTTGAATATATATCGGTTGACCAAAGTGTTGCAAGGGAATTAAAAGTTGAATCAACGGTACTCATCAAAGAAGCAAAGAGTCCACATAAAATAATTCCCTTAATCCCAACCGGCATATAATTCTTGACAAGGTATGGAAAAGCCAAATCGGGTTCTCCTAGACTATCTCCCAAGATTCCATATAATGCAATTCCCGGAACAATAATTATAACTGCCATAAGGTATTTTATCAACCCGCCAACCAAAAGTCCGGTTTGAGCATGACCAACACTTTTTGCTGCTAAAGCACGTTGCATTACAGTTTGATTAGCACACCAATAATTAATATTTAGAAAAAACAATCCAAACATATGCGTCCATGGAAGAGTTGGGTGATCTGCAGCCAAGTGCAGATGCATTTTTTCAGGAGTTTTACTATATAATTGCTCCCAACCACCTAGGTGGTGAACTGCGGTCAAGCACACTACAATACCTCCGATTAAAAGAACTGAAAACTGAATTATATCTGTCTTTACTACTGCGCTTAGACCACCATAATAGGTATAAATTGCGGAGAAAACCCCGAGAATTATAATTAATATTCCGATACGTATTACTCGATTTGAATGCAAAAATGCAAGTTGATCGCCAAATACCATATCTGCAGCATAAGCTCCCCAAAATAGCGCAGCACCAAGTGTAATTGTGGCAAACAAAGCAATATTTGCAAGGGTATAAAAAAGAGCAATTTTTTCACCTAATTTGAGTTTAATGAATTGTGTAATTGTTGTTATTTTTTTACGTAAGAAAATAGGAACAAAGACAAATGCTCCAATCAAAATTCCCTGTACAGCATTAATTTCTAAGTTTGCTTGTGCTAATCCATAGAGATATGCTGAACCCATCATACCTAAAAACTGATAGCCTTGTATGTTGGTTGCAATTGTAGACAAAGAGATAGAATACCACGAAAGATTTCTTGAGCTTAAAAAATAGGCATCAGAGGATATTTCTTCTTTGTGATTTGACCGAAGAGCTACAACTAATATCAAGATGAAATACGCAATAACAATGATGAAATCAATCATAAGAATTAATTTCTAGGCCCCTTACCAAGAGGTGTTTTAGGGGTTTTCTTGGGAACTCTACCAAGTACTTCAGGTAGTGAAATTGTCTTAAGTCTTGGCAAAACTAATTTTGCAAATAACTCACATTCCTTTTGATGAGGATAACCCGATAAAATAAAGGAGTGTATTCCCATATCCATGTAACGTTTTAATTTAACAACAATTTGGTCAGGATTTCCAACAATTGCTGCACCACAACCAGAACGAGCTAAACCAATACCTGTCCAAAGGTGTGGTTCTACAAAAAAATCTTCATCTGCTTCATTTCTCATTTGAGCTTGTCTAGAGACACCAAGTGATTTTGCATCTTGTGCCCGATTTCGCAAATTTTCGCCAACATCTAAATCTAATTTTGAAAGTAAATTTTTAGCATAAGCTTTAGCCTCTTCCTCTGTTTCTCTAACAATCATATGAACTCTAAGCCCAAACAGTACCTCACGATTAAAAGCTGAAGCTTCATTTTTCATGGTGTCCATCAATTCTTGAATTTTATTCTCAGTTTCAGGCCACATAAGATAAACATCGCAATACTCAGCACAAAGAGCTACTCCCTCAGGAGAATATCCACCGAAATAAAGTAAAGGACCTCCATTTTGTTGATAGGGTTTTACAGGTGCTGCTGGTAACTTAAAGGTGTAATAATCGCCTTTAAAATCAATCTCGTCTTGTGTCCATGCTTGTTTGAGGATTTGAATCACTTCACGTGAGCGAGCATAACGCTCCTTTGAAGGTAACTCCATTCCAGGTAAATCAGAAGAGATGATATTTACAGTTAAACGACCTTTAAGCATGTGGTCGAGCGTTGCAAGACTTCGAGCCAACATGGGTGGATGAATTTCACCACAACGAATGGCTGCTAGGAGATTGATTTGGGATGTAATTGGTGCCATTCCAGCAACAAAAGCCAAGGTATCCTGTCCGACCTGATAGGAAGAAGGACATAATATATTTCGATAACCTAGCTTATCTGCAGTTTGGACAATGGCTGAGGTATTTTCCCAATTGCTTTTATAGATTGGGTTTCTCAACCCTAAAAAATCATCATCTCCATCACATAAGGGTGCAAACCAAGAAATTTCAGCCCCATTTATTTTAAGAGAAGTCATTTTTTTCTTCATATCATATAGATAATCACAAGGTTACAAAAAATATAGCATTAGCCTATCCAATACCAAATAAACTTTGAGTAATAGCATAACCAAAAGCTACCAAGACAAAACCAATTGTGCCCTGTAGGAAAGTTCCAAAAGTATGGTATTTGTATGCTGATTTTATATCTAATCCTCCCAACTGACTAACAATCCAAAAATAAGAATCATTTGCATGCGATACAGTCATTGAACCTACACCTACTGCCAAGATTACCCAAACCTTTCCTAGTTCACTTTCTAAACCGAGAACACCTAAAAGAGGGAACATAATTGAAGTTGAGGTGATTATTGAAACTGTTGAAGACCCTTGTGCTGTTTTTAGAACTGCAGCCAATAAAAAGGGTATTAAAAGTCCCCAATGAGGATTTACCAATTTATCTGAAACAAATTCATTTAGAGGAAGTTGTTGGATTATTAGACCTAGAGTACCTCCCATTCCAGTAATTATTAAAATTGGTGCTGCAAGCGAAATGCCTTTTTCGATTATTCCGTCAAGGGATTTTTTCTGTCGTTTCATTAGCCTTAATGCTAAAAGCATCCCAATAAGTAACGCAAAGGTTGGAGTACAAATTAAAATAAGAACATCTTTAAAAAAGGATAGGTTAGGCGGAAAGTCATAAAGTTGAATTAGAGTGCCAATTGCCATTAGTGTAATAGGGACTAAAATCGGAGCTATGGATTGATAAATAGGAGGTAAATTGGACAACGAAATTGTGTAATCATTGGACATGATTTCTTGTTCAGAAAAAGGAATACGTTTAGACAGAAAGTGTGCATAAATAGCGCCAACAATTACCAACAAAAAAGCAAGTATTGCTCCATAAACAATCAATAAAAATAGATTTTCAACTTCCAGATTTGCAGCGGCAGCTAGCGGTCCAGGGGTTGGAGGAATAAGTACGTGAGGAGCAAAAAGACCTGTAGAAAGAGCAACTGTAAGTGCTACCATTGGAGTTTTGGTCTTTGAAGCAAGAGACTTATTTAAGGAAGATAAAATTACAAATGCGGAGTCACAAAATACCGGAATTGAAACAATGTAACCTATACAGCTAACGGCATAGGGTAAAGGCAATCGAGATAATGTGTTCAGCAATGTATTTGCAATAGTATGCGTCGCTTTAGATTCTTCTAAAACAACCCCTATAATTGTTCCAAAAAGGATTAATAGACCAACATTTTCGATTGTTTTACCAAATCCTTTTCCAATTATCCCAACGAGGTTTGTGAGTGGAATACCTGTGCTAATCCCTAAAAAAAGAGCAGCACTTAATAGCACTAAAAAAGGATGGATTTTAAAATAGGTAGTTCCTAGTATGATCCATAAAGTACATAGTGCTAGAAAGAAAAAAGCAAGACTCATCAATGATTAATATTTTGATAAAATGTAAAAACTCTAGCCGCGGTTTGAGCGACAAGTTCAAAGGCCATTTCCTTTGATTTTTCTAGTGTAATTGGACCGGATTGTATACTAAAAACACCACTCATTCCTTCCTTATAAAGTAAGTCAAAAGGCGGTTCTATATTTCCAGCCAAACCAATAACAGGGACATTGTGTTTACGTCCAAGTCGTGCAACTCCAATAGGAACCTTTCCGTTAAGTGATTGACTATCTATGCTTCCTTCAGCAGTAAATATCAAATCCACATCGCTTATCTTTTCTTCAAGACCAATAAGACCTGCAAGAAGGTCAAAACCACGAACTAATTCTGCATCAAAAAAAGCATACATTCCCGCTGAAGTTCCTCCAGCTGCTCCACCACCCTTTAGTTTTTTGATATTTTTTTTCAATTGTTGCTCCACAAGATCTGAAAAGTGATTCAAACTATTTTCAAGAGCCATTACATCTGCTTTCGAAGCACCTTTTTGAGGCCCATATACCGTGCTTGCTCCAGTTGTCCCGACAAGAGGATTTTCTACATCACAGGCAATTCGCCAGCTTATATGGTCTAATCCTTTGGGAAGAATAATTTGATTTAAACGATTAAGAGCTAGTCCTCCCCGTTGAAGTTCCACTCCATCAGAATCCAATAATTGCCCACCAAGTGCTTGAAATATACCGGCTGCAGCATCATTGGTAGCACTTCCTCCGATTCCTAAAATAATTTCTTCACACCCACGTGAAATAGCTTTTTTTATTACTAAACCGGTCCCATAGGTCGAAGTATAACAAGGTCTTCTTTTCTCTTTTGAAAGTAATGCAATCCCTGATGATTGTGAAAGTTCAATCCAAGCAGTTTTTTTATTTTTAAAAAGAAAATAAGAGGCATTTATCGAATTGCCAATTGCATCCATACTTTTACACGAAACGATATCTCCTTGAGCAAAGTTATGTAAGACATCCAATGCACCTTCACCACCATCTGAAAAAGGGATTTGTTCAATCTTCAAACTAGAACAAACTGAACAAATACCGGCATGAATTGCTTGGGCAACCTCTTTTGCATCTAAACTTTCTTTGAATGAATCAGGAACAATTAAAACTTTCATTTAACACTAAAGTATAAAATACCAGCCAGCTTTTTTTACTTTTTGTACATTTAGCAAAAATATTTTGATGCAAACACAATTATCTATCCAACTTCACAACCGCAAAATATTCCATCATTTTTTATCCAAGTTCACAAATGAACAATTGAATTGTATTCCTGAAGGATTCAACAATAATATAATTTGGAATGTAGCACATACCCTTGTCACTCATCAGTCATTAGTGTACAGACTATCTGGTTTATCAATGCATATTCCAGAGGAGTGGGTTGCTCTTTTTGCAAAAGGCACGAAACCCACTCGAGAAATTACTCCAAATGAAGTAAAAGAAATAGATCAAGCAATGTTTAGTACCTATGAACTATTGGTATCCGATATGGAATCGGGTGTATTTAAAGAATTCAATCCTTATACTACATCCACAGCAATGGAAATAAATAATGTTGAAACGGCACAAACTTTCGCACTTTTTCATGACGGCTTGCACACAGGTTCAGTTTTAGCACTTGCAAAACTAGTTTAGGAAGATGTTATTGCATCAATAATCTGTGAGGCATGAATTCGTGAATTTTCAATAAACCATTTATTGGTTTTTAGTCCTCCACACACTACTCCTGCAAGGTAAACCCCTTTTTGGGTTGACTCCATTGTTTTTGTATCATATATTGGTGTATGAAATTCATCTTCATGAAACATGACGCCCAGTGACTTTAGCATTGAAAAATCAGGTTGATATCCGGTCATAGCCAATACAAAATCATTGGGAATTTCAATAGTTTTATTATGCGTTTTGATCCATACAGAAGTTGGTTTAATCTCAGTCAATTCAGATTCAAAATAGGCAGTAATACTTTTCTCTTCGATTCGGTTGACAATATCTGGTCGTGCCCAGTATTTTACATTTTTACCAATTTCTTCTTCACGAACGACTAAAGTCACGCTTTTTGCTCCTTTACGATACGTCTCTAAAGCTACATCAACAGCAGAATTAGCTGCTCCTACGACAACTAAGTCCATGCCAAAATAGGGATGGGGCTCCTTATAATAATGAGAAACTTTAGGTAAATCTTCACCCTTTATTCCCAACATGTAGGGAAGATCATAAAACCCTGTGGCAAGCACAATATTTTTTGTTTTATATACTCCTTTTGAAGTAGTAATCAGAAATCCTTTTGGTGTTTTTTCTACAACATCTACTCCTTCGTATAAATTTACTATAAGCTTAAAAGAACTTGTTACTCGTCTGTAGTATTCAAGAGCTTCTGCGCGAGTGGGTTTTGGATTGTGTGAAATAAATGGAATATCACCGATTTCTAAACGATCAGATGTGGAAAAAAACGTCATGTTTTGAGGGTATTTATAAATCGAGTTTACCAGAACTCCTTTTTCTAAAATCAGATAATCTAGGTGACTTTTTTGGGCTTCAATCCCACATGCTAGACCTATCGGACCCGCCCCAATTATAACAATATCTTTCATAGGTTAAAGATAGTTAAATCCAATTGCACAAACATTTTATAAGAATTATCAATATATAAACTATAATAAAATACAATTAAAAAATAATAATCATAATAAAATATTATAATATATTATCATGCATACGATAAAAACAAGATAAATTGCATTTTTTGTTTTATAATAATAAGAATAAACTATTATAAATTATATATAATTAGTTTTTGTCTGACATATAAGCATACCAATGAACCGCTAAGAAATGCGATACCCCAAGCAATACTTAACCATTGCGTTAATAGTATAAGTGAAAAACCCCACCAAATTAGGAAGACGATTAGCCCTCCAAAATAGTTGACAGATCCCCAAAAAACGTGATCTTTAAATAAACGTATTAGAGATTTGATAGCCAAAAGAGGAAACAGATTGGGAATGCTTAATAGCACGATAAATATCTTTAAAATTGAGGATGATTTTGTCTTTTCTCTTAACTTATTATTTGATTTTAGCAGCTGTTTTTTAAATTCATCAAATGGAAGTTTGGTGTTGTGACGATTGATAAATCTTTTTTTAGACACATATTCACTATCATTTTTTGGTATCCAAAGACAATCTTCCATTGCGTTTTGTAGTTTATCACGCACCTTATTGACCGCTTTACTTGAATTTTCTGTATAATCATCCAAATACTCTTGTAAGCAAATTGGTTTTCCATACACAACTGTACAATCATGTTGAGCATGAAAATAATTACCATAATTTATTCCAACAGGTTGTAAGTATATTTTTTTATCTGAATACTTGAATTGACTTTCAAGTGCTAACCGACTACTTCCTTTTGACAAACGCAATAAATAATATTCATCATGGTGTTGTCCTTCGGAAAACATCATCGTATTTTCCTGTTTACCCAAAAGCGCATGGCATTTTTCAAAAATGGCTTCATTTTTCCGTAAACTAGCATATCCGTCACGTATGCGATATATTGGCATAGTTTGTAAAGCATCGAGAAACCATTGAAAAGGTCCACCAAAGACATCACTTCGTGTAAGCGAATTTACAGATTTCCCACAAGTCACCCCCACAATTAAAGGATCTAGAAATGCATTTTGATGATTTGGAGAGAATAAAATACCTCCATCTTTAGGTATATTTTGCTTTCCAATCACACGAAATCTTCTAAAGTAAAAGATGTTATAGAGACTTAGTATTGTTCTTACACTTAGGTAAAATAATTTCTTCATATAACTTGGTTGATGATAAAGATATAATTCAAGAACAATTTTAGCCAAAAAATAGCGAAAAATATCTCTAATTTACGAGGTTTTAATGGGGGAAAGATTATATTTGCAAGCAAAATATTACACCAGAAAAAAGTATTTTATATGGCAACAAGTACAGGAAAAATTTCGCAAATAATCGGGCCTGTTGTGGACGTGGTTTTTGAAGGAAAAGACAACGCACTTCCACGTATTTACGATTCCCTTGAAGTTAATACACAAAATGGAACATTAGTTCTTGAGGTTCAATCGCATATTGGAGAAGACACTGTCCGAACTATTTCGATGGACTCAACTGACGGGATTAGTCGTGGTTCTAAAGTAGTTGCTACCGGAAGCCCTATACAAATGCCAATTGGTGACGATGTCTATGGACGTTTATTTAATGTAATTGGTGATGCAATTGACGGTTTAGGAAACTTACCTAAGAACGGAGATGAAGGTCTTCCAATTCACAGAGAAGCTCCAGCATTCGAAGATTTATCTACTTCTACAGAAGTACTTTTTACAGGAATTAAAGTAATTGATTTGATCGAACCTTATGCAAAAGGAGGTAAAATTGGATTATTTGGAGGAGCTGGAGTAGGAAAAACAGTATTGATCCAAGAATTGATTAACAACATTGCGAAAGGACACGGAGGTCTTTCTGTATTTGCAGGTGTAGGAGAGCGTACTCGTGAGGGGAACGATTTATTGCGCGAGATGTTAGAATCTGGAATTATAAAATATGGAGATGACTTTATGCACTCTATGGAAGAAGGAGGATGGGATTTAAGCAAGGTAGACAAAACAGCCATGAAAGATTCCAAAGCTACTTTTGTATTTGGTCAGATGAACGAACCTCCAGGAGCACGTGCTCGTGTGGCATTATCTGGATTAACAATTGCTGAATATTTCCGTGATGGTGCTGGAGATGGACAAGGTAAAGATGTACTTTTCTTTGTAGATAACATTTTCCGATTTACACAAGCCGGATCTGAGGTTTCTGCACTTCTTGGTCGTATGCCATCTGCCGTTGGATACCAACCTACATTAGCAACCGAAATGGGTGCAATGCAGGAGCGTATTACATCAACTAAAAAAGGATCAATAACATCAGTTCAGGCGGTATATGTACCGGCAGATGATTTAACTGACCCGGCACCAGCAACAACATTTGCACACTTAGATGCAACAACAGTATTATCCCGTAAAATTGCAGAACTTGGTATTTACCCAGCGGTTGACCCGTTGGATTCTACTTCAAGAATCTTAACTGCAGATATTTTAGGAGATGATCACTACAATTGTGCTCAACGTGTAAAAGAATTGTTACAACGATATAAAGAATTACAAGATATTATTGCCATCCTTGGGATGGAAGAATTATCTGAAGAAGATAAACTTGCTGTATCTCGTGCTCGTCGTGTACAACGTTTCTTATCTCAACCATTCCATGTAGCTGAACAGTTTACAGGTATACCAGGGGTATTGGTTGATATTAAGGAAACAATCAAAGGATTCAACATGATTATGGACGGTGAATTGGATCATATTCCAGAAGCTGCCTTTAACTTAAAAGGATCAATTGAAGAAGCGATCGAAGCTGGAGAAAAAATGTTAGCGGAAGAATAAGAATGTTATTAGAAATCATTTCACCCGAAGCCACTTTATTTACTGGAGAAGTTGAATCACTTTCACTTCCTGGGACAGATGGTAGTTTTCAATTATTAGAAAATCACGCTCCTATTGTTTCTACTTTGCAAGCGGGTAAAGTAAAAATAAAAGGCAATATTTCTATTTCAGAAAATTATCAGTCAAAATTTGAAAAGATTAACAAAGACGAAACGCTTTTTTCAATCTCTTCTGGAACTGTCGAAATGCGAGCTAATAAAATCATTCTGTTAAGCGACTAAAGACTAACATAACCCCCCCCTTTCTTGTTTTTTAAAATCAATACCAATCTTTTTCTCTCAGTTGTTTTTTGCTTAAATAGCGCATGCTTTTTTGCTCAAACACAAGACTCTCTATCGACTAAAAAACTTTCTGAGGTAATTGTTTATTCGAGTAGAATAGATCTTCCTTTGAGCGAAAATTCTCGTTCAATTCAACTCATTTCGAAAGAGGAAATCCAACAAAGTGGAGTAAATACCGTTGTCGATTTACTTCAGCAAGTAGCTGGCCTAGATATACGTAGACGTGGAACAGGCGGAATGCAAGCGGATCTCTATATTCGAGGAGGTAACTTTGATCAAACATTATTACTAATTGACGGAATTAAAGTTGAAGATGCACAAACAGGTCATCACTTACTCAATTTTGTCCTTCCTTTGCAGGTTATCGAAAGAATTGAAATTGTAAAAGGACCAGCAGCTCGAGTATTTGGACAAAATGCATTTACTGGAGCCATCAATGTTGTGACTAAGACAACCCTCAATCAAAATGCAATCCTTCAACTACAGAAAGGTTCTTTTGACCAGGCAAACGGTCAACTGACCCTTGGCAAATCAACAAAAAAGGCAAGTGTTTTAGCACATTATTCTTACAATACTTCAGACGGATACCGATACAATACTGATTATAAAAATCATCATGCATTTTTTAAAGCACAGTTGAACAAGGAACACCTCCCGATTGATTTTATCGCTTCATTTTCAGATCGAAAATTTGGGGCAAACGGGTTTTACGCACTTCCTTCTTATGATGAGCAATATGAAGAAACACAGGCTAGCCTCGTTGCCTTTCAAACAGTTTTAAAAAAAGATAATTGGATTCTTAAACCAAGACTTTATTGGCGACGTGGGCAGGATATGTATCTCTTCTTGCGAACAAATCCAAGCTACTATCGCAATGATCATATCACACATAAAGTAGGAATTGCTCTTGATGCTTCTAGGCAATCAACACTTGGGGTTTCTGGTCTGGGAATGGATCTAGCAAGGACTAGTATTTCAAGTAACAATCTTGGCCAACGGGAACGTTGGGTAGCGACATTATTTGCAGAACATCGGTTTCAGTTTTCGCAAAACCGAATAGACATTACTCCTGGTATTGCAGTTTCAAATTACACCGATTTTGGCACTCAAGTTTTTCCTGGTATTGACATGGGAGTTATACTTTCAGAACAATTTCGTTTAATTGCCAATATTGGATATACCTATCGTATTCCCACCTTTACAGATTTATATTATAGTGATCCAACTACATTAGGAAATGAAAATTTAAAAGCGGAAGAAGCTTTGGCTGAAGAAATTGGAATTCGATTTAAAAATGCTAAATCTGAGGCAACTATCCGTTTATTTCATCGAAATGCAACGAACTTAATTGATTACGTCAAGTTTTCGGAAGAAGATAAATTTCAGGCAACCAATTTTCGTCAAGTCAATACTTATGGAGTCGAATTTGAAAATAAATTTAGTTTTCGTATTGGTGAACAAGCACAAAAGGTTGCAATGGGATATACCTATTTAAAGGACGATGTTGGGGAGCTAAGAAGTCAAATTTCGCGTTATAGTATAAACTCACTCAAGCATCACTTTACCTTTAATATTCGTCCCCAATTTTCATCAAACCTCAGAGGAGCAATTAGCTATAAATTAGCACAACGACCTCAAGACGAAGCATATCATGTAGTTGATTTAGCGCTGAGCTGGAACTATAAAGGATTCCAATTAAGCTTGTCTGCAAATAATATTTTCAATGCTGTTTATTCAGAAAGCAATCTTGTGCCAATGCCTAAATCGAATGGTTTGGCTGGGATTCAATACCTTTTCTAGTCCTCAGTCAGGGTATTAATTAGCTCATAAATCAACCCGCTTTCCCAACCTCTGTAACGAAGGGCATCAACTACTTTTTTTCGACGTTCAAAAAACGAACGGTGACTGTTTGCACGCCAAAATTTATCTGCTAATTCCTTTGCAGTGTTGTAATAATCTTCCTCAGATATTTCACTCAAGGCTAGTTTAATATTGTAATCTGATATATTTCGTCTTTTTAATTCTCTAAGAATTCGTTCTTTTCCCCATTTCTTGATACGAAATTTTCCACCGCTAAAGTGTTGTGCAAAACGTGTTTCATTAAGGTAATCTCCCTCAATCAGTTTACCCATTATGATATCTATCGCTTGAGGAATCATATTCATTTCACGAAGTTTTCGAATTACTTCATGATGACAACGCTCTTGATAAGTACAGTAATACTCAACTTTTTTTTGCGCCTCGGAAACGGTATAAGATTGATTTTTTTGCACACCGCAAGATAAATGTTTCTATTCTAAAAACCTTTCTGCCGTTCACACCGTTTTATGTTCCGTTCACGAAATTTTTTTGGAAATCATAAATACAGAAAAATATATTTGATGAACCTGATAACACACGTGTCAGAAATCAAGTTTTAAAATAAGTGGAGATCAGAACCCACTTAAAAAAACTACGCTTCATACACTTAACGTTGCCACCAATTTAATATACTGTTTATGATCAACCCAAAACGAATAAAACATAAAATAACAGTATTTGAAAAATAAATAGGAATAAAAAAACGGCACTCAAGGAGTGCCGTTTATTGATTTATACACTTAATATTTTGTTGTTTTGATCAACAAAACGGTAGTGTAAGTACTGAAAAGCATCACGAGGAATTATCTTAATTCTACGTTTGTGTTCGAACCACCAATGTGTCCGGATGGAAGGGAAACCTTGGTTGAGGTAAGCTGCAACAAAAGGATGCACATGAAGGTGAATCTTTTTGTTTTGATGCTTTGCATGCTTAGTAATTTTACTAAGTTCTGCGTTGATTTTATCAAGTAAAACAATTGGAGCTTCGACTTCTCCGTTACTATTTGGATTGGGTTCTTTTGTTTTGATTTTCATCTCAGGACGAACCCTTTGACGTGTAATTTGAATCAAACCAAACTTAGAAGGGGGTAATATTTTATGTTTGGTTCGGTCAGTACTCATCTCTGTCCGTAAATGTTCAAAAAGTTTTCGTCTATTTTCACTCGACCCAAGGTCGATAAAATCCACTACGATAATTCCTCCCATGTCACGAAGACGAAGTTGACGAGCAATTTCTGTAGCAGAAATCATATTGACTTCCATTGCAGTTTCTTCCTGGCTTTTCGCCTTATTAGAACGGTTTCCACTATTTACATCAATTACATGAAGTGCTTCTGTGTGTTCAATCACTAAATAGGCTCCTTTTTGCATCGAAACTGTTTTACCAAACGATGTCTTAATCTGACGTTCTACACCAAACTTTTCAAAAATGGGTAGAGATTGGTTGTATAATTTGACGATATCTTTCTTTTTTGGCGCTATGGTTTCAATATACTCTTGCACTTCCTCTTGAAGTGATTTATCATCAACATGAATGCCAGAAAAAGAGTCGTCAAAAATATCACGAAGGATACTAGATGAGCGATTTATTTCACTTAAAACTTTAGTTGGGAAACGATCAATTTTTTGCAAACTAGCGCACATTTTTTTCCAACGTACTAATAACTGCTGTAAATCTGCATCTAACTCGGCTACTTTTTTGTCTTGTGCCACGGTACGAATAATCACACCAAAGTTTTTTGGACGAATACTTTTTACTAATCTTTTTAATCTATTTTTTTCTTCACGGTCTTCAATTTTTTGTGAAATTGAAATGCGATCCGAAAAAGGAACCAGCACCATATAGCGTCCCGCTAGCGATAATTCTGAGCTAATACGAGGACCCTTTGTCGAAATGGGCTCTTTGACAACCTGAACCAAAACGTGTTGGTTTGAACTCAGTATGTCGCTTACTTTTCCTGTTTTTTCGATTTCTGCTTCAAACTTAAAGTTCTTTAGCAAATAATCTCTTGTTTTACCTGTACTTACTTGTTTAATAAATTTCAATACTGAGGGAAGTTTTGGTCCAAGGTCATGATAGTGTAAAAAACCATCTTTTTCATGACCAACATTTACAAATGCAGCGTTTAGACCTGAAACAGATTTTCGGACTTTGGCGTAAAATATATCACCTACCGAAAACTTGTTGTCTTCCACTTCTTTATTGAGCTCAATTAGTTTTCCATCCTTGAGTAATGCAAAATCAACAGCAGAGGAATTCGATCGGATAATCAATTCTTTATTCACTCTGATTAATTTTTGTGGCAATAGAATTAACTATTCTTTTGCCGATTAAACAATAATTTTCAGGATTTTAACCTGTGAAACTCTTTTTTGAAATAGAGTTCCATGTCAATGAACGTTGAAATTTTTAAGTGTTTTCTACACTATTTTTTCTTGTGGCGATTCGCTCTACGTCTTTTTTTACGCTTGTGCGTTGCTACCTTGTGTCTTTTTCTTTTTTTACCACTTGGCATAATTTCTTTACTCTTTAGTGTTAATTAATTATTTTACGGCTACTTTAGATTTTACTCCGCTTACAAATACTTTAGCTGGTTTAAATGCTGGAATATTGTGTGCTGGAATAATTACAGCGGTGTTTTTAGAAATATTTCTTCCTGTTTTTTTCGCACGTGTTTTGATAATAAAACTACCAAAACCTCTTAGATAAACATTTTCACCACTTTCCAAAGAAGTTTTTACTTCTTCCATAAATTTTTCGACTGTTGCTTGAACATCTGCTTTATCAATTCCTAATTGATCAGAGATATTCGATACGATTTCTGCTTTAGTCATGTGTACTTTTTTTGAATTAAACAAATGCCTCGTTTTTAACAAGGTGTGCAAATATAAATTTAATATTACAAAAATCCCTCGCTAATTCATTAATATTTACGTTTTTAATCATTGAGTTGCTGTATTTTTGCCCCAAATGACATGGACGCAAGTTTTGATGAATTGGTATGGGGAGAATAAACGTGATTTTCCTTGGAGACAAAGTAGGAACCCATATCGTGTGTGGTTGTCTGAAATAATTCTCCAGCAAACACGTGTACAACAAGGATTACCCTATTTTAATTCCTTTATTCAGCACTTCCCTACTGTATATGATTTAGCAAACGCTTCGGAAGAAAGTGTGTTAAAATTGTGGCAAGGATTAGGCTATTATTCTCGAGCTCGCAATTTACATGCCACTGCCAAGTGGATTGTACAATATAATGACGGTATATTCCCAACAACTTTTAAAGAGCTTTTAACACTCAAGGGTGTTGGAGATTACACTGCAAGCGCGATCGCTTCAATATGTTACGAAGAAGAACAAGCAGTAGTCGACGGCAACGTATATCGTTTTTTATCTCGGTATTTTGGGATAGAAACTCCAATTGACCACTCCTCAGCTCATGCAATTTTTAAAAAAATTGCCAATGATTTGATGAAAGGCACTTTACCAGGCGATTTTAATCAGGCTCTTATGGAGTTTGGTTCATTGCAATGTACTCCTAAACAAACAGATTGTAATTCATGTCCGTTTTCTAAAGAATGCGTGGCATTTCAACAAGGGAAAGTAGCTGATTTTCCTATTAAAAAAAGAGCAACAAAAGTTAGAGAGCGTCATTTTAATTATCTTGTTTTTGAAGACACTAAACATAAGACCATCTTATTAAAGCGAGAACAAAATGGAATCTGGAAAAATTTATATGAATTCCCACTAATTGAAACACCAAAAAAAATAAGCAAAAAGGCACTTATATCACATCCTGACTATTTAAAGTATTACCCAGAAACCTCAAGAAAAATTAGTGCTATTAATTCAAGTCCAATCAAACATTTGCTTTCTCACCAACGTTTGTGGATATCTTTTTGGAAAGTGAATTTAGAGTGCGAATTAGAAGAAGCATTCGATTTTACACAAGTTAAGGCACTTCCTGTCCCAGTTGTTATTCAAGACTTTATCGAAAAAGAATTGCATTAAATGAATTCTTTATTATATTTGAGTATAGTATAACCCAAAAAATTTACCATTATGAGTGGATCCCTGAACAAAGTTATGTTAATTGGCAACCTTGGAAGTGACATTAAAATGCATTATTTCGAAGGAGGAGGAAGTATTGGACGCTTCCCTTTAGCTACCAACGAAACGTACACCAAAAAAGACAGTGGTGAAAAAGTAACAACTACTGAATGGCACAATATAGTTGTGCGAAACAAAGCTGCTGAAATTTGTGAAAAATACCTAAGTAAAGGAGATAGTATTTACCTAGAAGGAAAAATTAAGACACGTAAATGGCAAGACGAAAGCGGGAATGACCGCTATTCAACTGAAATAAATGTAGATGATTTTACATTTTTATCGACCAAAAAGAAAGATGACGAAAACATAGCAAACCAAGACTCGCCCCCAACAAAGTCTGATAATTTGCCTTTTTAATTAAAATAATAACGATTGGATCCTGAACCTGGGTTACATTTTCTTGATTTAGCCGTTTCATCGGTTGACTTGATAAAACTAGTTTTACTCGCACTTCTTTTACTTGCTTCTGCCCTTATATCAGGAGCCGAAGTCGCTTTTTTTTCATTGAGCTCTTCTACATTAGAAGAAGAAAAAGAAAATAACCCCAAAAAAGTCATGTTGATTAGGGAGTTACTCAATCGACCTAAGCGACTATTAGCCACTATTCTTGTGGCCAATAACTTTATTAATATTGCAGTTGTCTTGTTGTTTTCTAGTTTGGGAGAACTTTTCTTTTCAAACATTGAAACAGGATGGATTAAACTTCTTGTTGAGGTTGTTTTAATCACCTTTTTTATTTTACTTTTTGGCGAAATTCTACCCAAAATTTATGCTAATCGGAATAACTTACGTTTTGCAAAAATAATGGCACGACCAATCTATAATTTAGATCGTTATGTCTTGTTTTTTCTTTCCATTCCAATGAGCGGACTAACACTTTTTCTTGAAAAAACATTTGGTCAAAAATCAGGAAGTTTTTCTGTTGACCAGTTATCACAGGCACTTGAATTGACCAACCAAAGAGATACAACACAACAAGAGGAGCAGATTCTTAAAGGGATTGTTTCATTTGGAAATACGGACACCAAACAAGTAATGTGTCCTCGGGTTGATGTGTTTGCACTTTCAACAAGTCAAAGCTTGGAGGAAATTGTTCCACTAATCATCGAACACGGCTTTTCTCGAATACCAGTATACAATGAACGTTTAGATGATATTGCAGGGATCTTATACAGCAAAGATTTAATGCCAAACCTAACGGACAAACAAATGGATTGGAAAACCTTACTACGTCCTGCATACTTTGTTCCAGAAAACAAAAAACTGGACGATTTACTTAAAGAATTTCAACAGAAAAAAATTCATATTGCTGTAGTTGTTGACGAATATGGAGGCACTTCTGGAGTAGTAACTTTGGAAGATTTAATTGAAGAAATTGTAGGAGATATTTCAGACGAGTTTGATGATGAAGATGTGGAGTATTCTAAGATCAATACAACAACTTTTGTCTTTGAGGCAAAGGTTAGTCTAAAAGATTTTTATCGAATCACTCAAATTGAAGACACTACACTTTTTGAAAAAGTAAAAGGAGAGGCTGAGACCCTCGGGGGGTTTGTTCTTGAGGTAGCCAAGCAATTGCCTAAAATTCAACAAAAAATAAAGTTTGATCATTGTGAATTTACGGTAGAGTCTGTGGATAGAAAACGAATTAAACGACTTAAAGTTAATTTAGCTACATGAAAATAAGACGGATAGTTTTGTTTTTTTTAGGGATTATTTCTTGTGACACTACACCTCCGTTACCTAAGCCTAAAGCTGAATTGAGTTTAGAGTACCCCAAAGCAGAATATCAATTGGTTAAAAATATATGTGCGTTTCGTTTTTTAAAGAACGATAATGCTCAATATGAAGATATTGAAGGGTGTGAAAGTAAATTGGTTTACAGTAAGATGAACGCTACCTTATTTCTTTCTTATCGCCCAATAGAAAACAATATTGATGCACTTGTATCAGAAGCCTATAAAATGCCAAGTAGTCACATACGTCAAGCAACTCGAATTCCTGAACGAATTTTTCAAAATCCAGATCATAAATCCTTCGGGACTTTATTTAGAATAGAAGGAAATGCAGCTTCACAAGTCCAGTTTTTTCTTACCGACAGTACCGAGCATTTTTTAGTAGGGGCACTTTACTTTTATGCACGACCAAATTATGACTCCATCTTACCAGCTGCTCGATACATCGAGAGGGATATCGTTAAGCTAATGGAAAGTTTATGTTGGGAATAGTTTTTTATTCCGAGGTAATCATCTTAAAATCAGTTACAGAATATGCGAGACCAACAGCTGTAATTAGGTCAATTATTTCGGTTTTAGTCAATAATGAGCCATCATACGTAAGCTTTCCTTTCTTGGTTTCAAAATCTACTTTTGCAGTTAAAATCCCCTCCCTTGAATTTAACCTTTTTTCAATTGAAGCAGCACAGCCAATTGCACACATCATCCCATCAATAGTAAGTTCTGCCTGTGTTGATTTAATAACCGAAACAGTTTTCTTGTCTTGAAGACCAGGAGGCGTTTTAATTGAAGGAGTGCTTTGAGCACACTGGATAAAAAGAACTAGGCTTAAAAATATAAGAAGCGATGATTTCATTGGATAAATTTACTAAAATCCTCAGAAATGATTGACATTTGCAAAAATATACTTATGTCGCTAACAGTTAAAAAGTGGTTGTATCTAATTGTCTTATCCCTAATCTGGGGTAGTTCTTATATACTCATTAAAAAGGGACTAATTGGGCTCAGTCCAATTCAACTCGGAGCAATTCGAATTTTGATGACCACAATGATACTGTTTGTTGTAGGCTATAAATCACTTAGAGGACTGACAAAAGAACATTGGAAATGGCTCGTTTTTACAGGTTTTGTTGGAACTTTCTTTCCAAGTTTTTTGTTTTCTTTTTCTGAAACAAAAATTGATAGTTCTGTGGTTGCTGTTCTCAACGGATTAACACCTTTGTTTACGTTATTAATTGCTTTTTTGTTTTTTCAAAAGAAAGTAAAACACAAACAAGTAATTGGCGTAATTGTTGGGTTTTTTGGCACGTTTTTACTTGTTGCTCAAGAGTTTTCTATTGCAAACTCTGGAGATGCGAGCTATGCTCTATTGGTGGTTATTGCTGCATTTTGTTATGGAATAAACGTAAACACTTTAAAATATAAACTAGAAGGCGTTGCTCCAATGGCAATTGCATTGGCAAACTTTATTGCAATTAGTATTCCAGCACTGATTTTACTCCTTACATCCGATTTTCCTTGGACAAGCTTTTATAAAACACCACTGGTCCTAGAATCACTGGGATATATTTTGATACTTTCAATGTTTGGAACAGCATTTGCAAAGGTTTTATTCAATCAATTATTGTCTTTTTCTTCTGCTGTATTTTCAATATCAATCACTTATTTACTTCCAATTGTAGCAATCGCTTGGGGTGTATTTGATGGAGAAACCTTTGGAGGAATTCAATATCTAGCCAGCCTTTTTATATTGCTTGGAATTTATCTGGTTACGGAAACAAAAAAAACCAAAGAATAAGACACTCTTTTGTTCTTCCATTGGATTAACCCTAAATTTAACTTCTAATGATCAAATTGATTTGTTTATCATGAAAAAATTCACTGAGTTGTTTCCACTATGGGTTTGTTTATTTTCAGTTTTGTCTTTAATCAATCCAGCTCTTTTTACATGGTTTTCAGGTTCTTTGATTACTTATGGTCTTGGAGTAATTATGCTTGGAATGGGAATAACACTTCGTTTGTCTGATTTTTTACAAGTGGTTCAAACACCACGTTGGATTATCGTAGGTCTCCTTTTACAATTTACACTAATGCCACTTTTAGGGTGGTCAATAGCTGAATTATTTAACTTACCCACCTTTTTTAAGGTTGGTTTAATTTTGGTTTCATGTTGTCCTGGAGGGACTGCCTCAAATGTAATTGCATACCTTGCCAAAGCCAATGTAGCTTTGTCTGTTGCTATGACCACTTGTTCAACCCTAGGGGCAATTATTTTTACACCATTTTTAACAGCAACCTTATCTGGAAGTTATTTAGACGTTGATGCATGGGGACTTTTTTATAGTACCCTAAAAGTTGTCATAGTTCCTGTGGCCCTAGGAGTAATTGTAAATCAATATTTCCCTCGATACACAACCAAAATAATCCCTTATGCACCTCCAGTGGCTGTATTGTTAATTGTATGTATTGTAGCTAGTATTATCGGTCAAGGAAAAGACATTATTCTGGATTCAGGATTGAATTTACTTGCAGCGGTTATGGTTCTTCACTTTTTAGGTTTTATATTTGGTTATATGTTGAGTCTTTTAATTTTGAAAAACAAAGCAGTTAGTCGAACAATTTCGATTGAAGTTGGGATGCAAAATTCAGGTCTAGGAGCAGTTTTAGCACGTGAAAACTTTATTAATCCTGCCACCGCAATTCCTTCTGCAATTTCAAGTTTAGTTCATTCTGTTTACGGTAGCATATTTGTCGTAATTTTCAAAAACAAAACTCCTTAATACCAATAAAATGAAATCACATAAAGTAGTTATCGTTTCTGCAAAACGAACACCCATTGGAAAATTTATGGGAGGATTATCACCTATTTCAGCACCTCAACTAGGAGCAATCGCTATAAAATCAGCACTAGAGTCTGCCGGAGTAAAACCCGATGAAGTGGATGAAGTTTATATGGGTAATGTTCTCCAGGCAGGTGTAGGTCAAGCACCTGCTCGCCAAGCTGCTATTGCTGCAGGAATACCTGACACGGTTCCCTGTACAACAATAAATAAAGTCTGTTCTTCTGGTATGAAAAGTATCAGTATGGCAGCACAAGCAATTGCCCTAGGGGACGCACAGGTAGTTGTTGCTGGAGGAATGGAAAATATGAGTCTAGCTCCACACATTGTGGCTATGCGAACAGGAATAAAGTTTGGAAGCACTTCTCTGGAAGATGTAATGCAAAAAGACGGTCTGTTGGATGCTTTTGATCAAGTTGCAATGGGTACTTTTGCCGATGCAACTGCAACGGAGTATTCCATTTCTCGCGAAGAACAAGATGCATTTGCTGTGGAATCATACAGACGTTCAGCTGCCGCATGGGATTCTGGCGCAATGGACAAAGAAATAGCTCCGGTAACCGTGCCACAACGAAGAGGAGATGATCTTATCGTTTCAAAAGACGAAGAATATACAAATGTAATCTTAGATAAAATTCCAACACTTCGTCCAGCTTTTACAAAGGAGGGGACGGTAACTGCTGCAAATGCATCTACAATTAATGATGGAGCTGCTGCATTGGTACTAATGTCTGAAGAAAAGGCATTAGAGCTTGGGTTAAAACCAATGGCTGTGATAGAAAGCTATGCTGACGCCGCCCATGAACCACAATGGTTTACAACAGCACCAGCCAAGGCACTTCCAAAGGCTTTAGCTAAAGCAGGAATTGGACAAGATGAGATTGGTTTGTTTGAATTTAATGAGGCTTTTTCAGTGGTAGGGCTTGCCAATTTAAAGCTATTGAGTATCCCATCAGAAAAAGTAAATGTACATGGTGGAGCAGTTTCTTTGGGTCATCCACTTGGATGTTCAGGTGCTCGTATTGTAGTCACCTTACTTCATGCAATGCAACTGCATGATGTACACCTTGGTGCTGCTGCAATTTGTAATGGTGGGGGAGGTGCCTCGGCAATGGTATTTAAAACTTAATTGAGTATGCGAAAACAACTTTTTTTCCTCTTTTTTTTATGTACTAGTTTAAGCTGGGGACAAATTAGCTTTTTAACCCCATACGAACTTGAGTTACAGTCAACATTAGCTTACGAAAATCTGGAAGACGAGGCAAACCAACTTCAGTTTAGTCTTGAGGCTCAACAGTGGCCTGTTCAGGTGCTTAGATATGTTTTAATGCGCTTGCAACAAAACCCTTTTGTAACCGAAGAATTTTATGTTAACGTGAGAATTTTTCATCCTGATCGGTCTCGTGTTATACATATCCAAGTTCCTGTAAACAAGCGTTACATTGAAGCTTTTAAAACAGAGGAGGGATTCAATTCAAATTATTATGATTTTCTTCAAGACACCTATGATTGGATGATGTCTCGACTTTAAAAATCATTGACAATACCTCTCTCCAATTCTAAATTGATTATAAACTGCTTGAATGACTTCTCCACTAACTTGATTGTCTGGAATATAAGATGCAATATCATCTGAAGGAGCAACATTGATACTCGATTCTGGATCTAATATAAAATAGTAGCGTCCGTTAACCTCTACTTTATTTGTGATTTCACCACATTTTTCATCTTTTTTACATGAGGTTAAGAGAGTCAATAGAAAAGATAAATAGATCAGTTTTTTCATCAGAATTTTTTTTAGTTGTTACAACGAAGAAAAAACATATTTGAGTTCAGTAGCAATCTCAATTGATTTCTCATAATACTTTAGTTCCTCCTGAGGGCTGTTGTCAAACTCTTTTGGGTCTTTATATCGAAGAGGAATTCGTGCAGTTGCACCAGGAATAAATGGACAATTTTGATCCGCATGATCACAAACCATGATGGCAGCAAAATCTTGTTTTGGATTACTTTTATCATCATAAATTTTTGAAAAATAATTTCCTAAAACAATCTCTTTCATTCGGATTTCATAGATTGGATTATCACCGTTAGGTTTTAACTGTACCTCAAACCCTTGTTGCTTTAAACAGTGGATTACTCGTTCATTACAAGCAGTAATTTCAACACCTCCTGAAAAACAACCAACTTCAATTCCAAAATAGTGCCCCATAACAGTAGCCCAAAATTGAGCAAATTGACTCCTTCTAGAATTATGAGTACAAACAAAGTTAAATGCTATTTTTTTACTCGCTCTTTGCTGCGACCTAATAAAGTCAACGAGCTGTTGTAGTTCTTTTTTTCGTTCAACTGAAATAGTGCTTTCGTTTAAAGACTCAACTATTTCCAATAATGATTTTTCCATTTTACAAATGTAGTAAAGCACACCTTGTAGGGTGAATACTTTCTAATAATAAATAGTTAATTCTTTAGCTGATTTTTTTCAGACGTAAAATACCTATGCTCATAAGTAACATCATTGCGGCTGGAAGAGATCGCATAAGTGGATCACCAACTTTTAGATGCATAGCAATAGCTCCTATCATAAGAATAGCGATAGTTGTTGCAGCAGGAGTAATCAACTGTTTGCGAAATAGACCGACAAGAAGTAAAGTGCTTGCCAGTAATTTGATTCCACCGACGACATACATCATTTGCTCGTTAAGACCATAGACAAGAAATTCATCTTGAAGTGATGTCGCACCTCCACCGCGATAGGGTGTTGCTTTACCCAAACGCAAGAGCCAAACATTATAAACTGTCCCTGAAACCAGGAGTATTAAAAGACGATAAATCCAAATCATAATGTAATTATTTAATTGTTGTTTTTTTTCCATTTTTATCAATTGCCACGAAAACAATATCACACACACAATTCTTTTTTTGATTGATTTCAATCAAATTTTCACTTCGAACTTCAACTTGAATGCGTAAAGAACTATTCCCTACTTTAACAATCTCAGCACTAAGCTTAACCAAATCGCCAATATGAATCGGTTCTAAAAACTCAATATCATCAACGAACTTGGTAACGCAGTTTTTTCCTGAAAAACGAACCGCAAGTGCATATCCAACTTCATCTATCCATTTCATCACCTTACCACCATGCACATTACCGTGATAATTTACATCGGTTGTTTGTGCTAAAAAAGACATTTTAAGTGTTTTTGTTTCCATCTGAATATAAAGATACTATCAAAAAATACAATTTATTTATGGAATGAGGTATATTTAGTTCATAAAAGAAAAAGATGGATCATATTACAGTCATAGGTTCTGGTACAATGGGCAGTGGAATTGCACATAGTTTTATTCAGCACGGTTTTGAGGTTACCCTTGTTGATTTATCCAAAGAAAACTTGGTCAAAGCGCAAACAAGAATAGAAACAAACCTTGATCGTCAGGTCAAAAAAGAATTGCTTGACCTTGAACAAAAGACAGCTGCCTTAAGTCGACTAAACACTTCAACAGATATTGCTCACTCAGTAGCAAATTCTGATTTGGTCATTGAAGCAGTATCTGAGAATCTGTCAGTAAAAGAACAAATAATGAGGGCAGTTGATAAAGCGAGTCCTTCTAGCTGTATTATTGCCTCAAACACCTCTTCATTATCCATAACTACCTTAGCTGCTTTTACAAATCGTCCTGAAAAGGTTATAGGGATGCATTTTATGAACCCTGTTCCTGTAATGCGCTTGGTTGAAATCATCAAGGGACATAAAACTAGTCCACAAACTTTGAAAATTATCGTTGAATTGACGGAAAAACTAAATAAAGTTCCTCTCGTTGCATCCGATTATCCTGGTTTTGTAGCCAATCGTGTTTTATTACCTATGATAAATGAGGCAATTGAAGCTCTTTTTCAAGGGGTGGCAGACGTTCAAACCATTGATGAGATTATGAAGTTAGGAATGGGTCACCCAATGGGTCCTCTTCGTTTGGCAGATTTTATTGGCCTAGATGTTTGTTTATCCATTCTTAATGTTCTTTATGAAGGTTTTGGAAAGGATAAATATGCAGCCTCTCCATTACTCAAAAATCTTGTTGCATCAGGTAATCTCGGAGTAAAAACTAAAAAAGGTTTTTACGATTATTCCATAGACTTAAAAAACCCTTCACCTTTAGAATTTTAATAAATGGGAGAAGTCAACTCACCATCTTTTGGAGATTATATTAGGCTCAATCTATCAATTATTTTTATCAGTACTTCTGGGGTGCTTGGAAAATCAATTCAGCTTTTCCCAGAGGTTACCATTTTTTGGAGAAGTATCTTTGCTATTCCCTTTTTGATGCTCTACCTATACATGACAAAACAGTCGCCTATTTCTTTTCGTCAATGGAATTTTCCATTGTTTTTAGCGGGTGTGTTAATGGGAATACATTGGGTAACATATTTCTATGCACTTCAATATTCAAATGTTGCAATAGGAATGTTATCGCTTTATACCTTTCCAATTATTACAGCTTTCTTAGAGCCCTTTTTCTTTAAGTTAAAATTTCAAAAAAAACACCTTTTCATTGGTCTATTAACTTTGGTAGGAATCTATTTTCTTGTCCCTACTACTGGTTTAGAAGAAACGCATGGGCTTGCGGTAGCATTGGGAATACTCTCAGCACTTTGTTATGCATTACGGAATTTAATTCTAAAATCCTCTTTACAGACAGCAAACGGATCACAACTAATGTTAACACAAGTTATGGTAATTTCATTTTGCTTTGTACCATTTTTAAGTCAAGATCAAATTGAAGCAAGTTTTCCCCAATGGGAGTCCCTGTTGTTTTTAGCTCTTTTTACCACAGTAGTTGGGCATAGTTTATTTTTGACTAGCCTTAGAAATTTTTCGGTGACTACGGCAAGTATTATTTCAAGTACAAATCCCTTATATGGTATTTTAATTGCTTTTTTATTCCTTGGTGAAATTCCTCATATGGGAATAATCATAGGAGGTAGTTTAATTTTATTAGCCATTTATTTCGAGAATAGAAGTGCCAAGTAATCAAAGACTCTAAGATAAAAAGTTAAAAATAATTAAATCGTGTTAAAATAAATCCTAGTAAATTTTATTATGCAAGAATAATATTTATTTTTGTTGCATACACTTGAAGAAAAACACAAAAAAATGAGAATTTTAGTTTGCATTAGCCATGTACCTGACACAACTTCAAAGATTAACTTCGTGGAGGGAGACACAAAATTTGACACCAATGGAGTTCAATACATCATCAATCCAAATGATGAATTTGGTCTAACACGTGCAATGTGGTTTAAAGAAAAAAACGGAGCAACTGTTGACGTAATCAATGTTGGTGGCCCTGAAACTGAAACCACGCTTAGAAAAACATTAGCCATAGGAGCCGATGCTGCAATTCGTATTAATACTGCTGCGCTTGAAGCAAGTCAAGTGGCTAAGGAAATTGCCAATGTAGTCCAACAAGGAAATTATGACCTCATCATTGCTGGTAGAGAATCCATTGACTATAACGGGGGAATGGTTCCAGGAATGATTGCAGCACTATGTGATATGAGTTATGTAAATAATTGTGTTGGACTAGAAATTGTAGGAGATAAAGCCACAGCTATTCGTGAAATTGACGGAGGAAAAGAAACTGTTTCTGCCACACTTCCACTTATAGTTGGAGGACAAAAAGGGTTAGTTGAAGAAAGCGATTTGAAAATTCCAAATATGCGAGGAATAATGATGGCACGAAAAAAACCTTTAAACGTATTGGAACCTCAAGGATCAGGAACTTCTTCAAACACCCTAAACTTTGAAAAACCTGCTCCAAAAGGAGAAGTCAAATTAGTCAGTCCCGAAAATATTGACCAACTTATTGATTTACTTCATAATGAAGCAAAAGTAATTTAATTCATCTAACACCAAGAAAGAATGTCTATACTAGTTTATACTGAAACAGATCAAGGAAAATTTAAAAAGGGAGCTTTTGAAGTTGCTTCTTATGGAAAAGCTGTAGCCGACCAAATTGGGTGCGATGTTTTTGCTGTAAGTTTTAACGCAAATTCACCAGAGAGCCTAGGAACCTATGGCGTATCAAAGGTGTTAAACACGTCTTATGAAGGAAGTTTTGACGCTAAATTATTTGCAGATGCAATTAAGCAAGCAGCCTTACAAGTTGGAGCTAAGGTTGTCATTGTAAGCTCAAGTGCAGACAGTCGATTTTTAAGTCCATTATTGGCCATAAGTCTAGATGCTGGTTATGCAACCAATGTTGTTGCCTTACCATCAAATTTATCTCCTTTTACCGTTAAGAGAGCTGTTTTCACAAACAAAGCATTTTCCTACACAGAGATCACATCAGATGTAAAATTGATTGGTGTATCAAACAATGCATTTGGATTAGTTGAAAATTCAGTAGCATGTTCAGTTGAAGCTTTTGATGTTTCTTTTTCAGCTCCAGGAGTACAAGTTGAATCTGTGGACAAGGCATCAGACAAAGTTACTATTGCTGATGCAGATGTTGTTGTCTCTGGAGGACGTGGCCTTAAAGGTCCAGAAAACTGGCACATGATTGAGGATTTAGCTCAAGTCCTTGGTGCTGCAACTGCTTGCTCAAAACCAGTTTCGGATATGGGATGGAGACCTCACAGTGAACACGTTGGTCAAACGGGTAAACCAGTTGCTTCGAATTTATATATTGCAATTGGAGTGTCTGGAGCAATTCAGCACTTGGCTGGAATAAACTCATCTAAAGTAAAAGTAGTCATCAATAGTGATCCCGAAGCACCTTTCTTTAAAGCAGCAGACTACGGGATAGTTGGCGATGCTTTTGAAGTGGTGCCAACTTTAATTGAAAAGCTTAAAGCGTTTAAAGCAGATGCATAAACCATGAAAAACATTTTATTTTCATTATTTTTCGTTCTCCTTTCTCAGTTTGCATGGAGTCAGCAGACGACATATTTTCTAATTCGTCATACCGAAAAAGAACTTGCTCCTTTGGATAAAAGCAACCCTAATTTAACAGAACAGGGAAGAGAGAGGGCACAAAATTGGAACATGGTTTTTCAATACATTGAATTTGATGCTATTTACTCTACAGACTATATTCGAACTATCGAAACTGCACGTCCAATTGCTGAAGCACAAAATCTTGAAATTAAATCATATAACCCCCAAACGTTATTTGATTCCGACTTTCAGCAAGCCACTCTTGGAAAAACAGTATTGGTGGTAGGACACAGTAATACAACTCCTGTGCTTGCTAACAGAATGCTTAAAGAAGAGCGCTATCCCTTATTTGACGACTCAGAGTACGACTCTTTTTTTGTTGTTACAATTTCTAACGAGCAGACTATCGTGAATAAGTTAGCTGCACCGATGAATTAATCACCTACGATAAATTTCTATCCTGGTAATATTTGTTTTTATAGAATAGTCTATCTTGTACTAAGCTATGTCAAAAAAACACGAATTTTCTCCGGTATCAAAACAAGTACAATACGACCGTATTTTACAAGATACCCCTACTGAATTTCATAAAAATTTAACTTGGGAATCAGTTGAGAAAATACACGTTCAACCGATTTATACTCGTGAGGATATAAGCTCTAGTTCGTCAATTTCTAATTCTTATCCAAAAAAATGGGATGCTGGACAAATCATAGCATTAACCTCCGATAAAAGCCTTTTTATGTCCCAAATTAATCAAGCGATTTCTCAAGAAGTCTCTTTTTTACTTCTTTCATTATCTCCTGATTTTTCATCTTGGGAGGAATTAATTGAACTTCTTGATGGATTTCAAGGAAAAGTTTGGTTTGATTCAAGCATTGAGCAAGTCCCGCTTATCCCTCCTTCTTTTTACCAAAAAGAATACTATTTTTTAACAGATATATATAGGCAATTCGCTCGAAACGGGAAGTGGTATAAAAGTGAAATAGAGGATGAATCACAATGGTTAAATATCTATCAAAAAGCAGCTGCACCAATAGTATTTTTGGATGGAAGTATATATCAAAATGCAGGTGCAACTCATATTGAACAAATTTCATTTTGTTTGTTACAGCTCCAGGAATATCTCAATTTAATTCCAACAGATGCAAATAATAAAAAACCAAAATGTATCATTCGATATTCTGTTGGGAGTAATTATTTTTTTGAAATTGCCAAGGGAATTGCATTGCGTCAATTGGTTGAATCATTACTCACAAACAACAATTATTCAGTTGATATCGAGCTTTTAGCAGAACCCTCAAAGCGGAATAAAACGGCTACATCATATAATGTAAATCTATTACGAACAACCACTGAGATGATGAGTGCTATACTTGGAGGAGCAGATATTATATGTAACCATCCATATGATTTAAATTTCCAAGAATCTACTCCATTTAGTGACCGAATTGCACGAAATCAACTTTTCTTACTGCAGCAAGAAAGTGCATTTTCAGAGCTACCAAATCCTGCTCAAGGATCCTATTACATTGAGGGGTTAGTTGCAGAGATAAGTGAAAAGGCATGGGAATTATTTAAATCAATTGAACTTGATGGCGGCTGGACTAGCGCTTTTAAAAGTGGTAAAATCCAAAAGATGATTGCGGTTAGCGCTAATGCTGAAAGGCTAGAATTTGATCAGGGAAGTAAGGTTTTAGTCGGCACAACGAAATATCAAGATAAGGATAGTCTTAGTGCAACTGCTCTAGCCAAGCCGATTCTTGACAAAGGGGATTACCCTACGATTAATGAAACACCATTAGCTAAGTAAAATGAATAAGAAAAGACGTAACGTAAGTCAATGGGAATATATCAAACCAAGACAAAAACAAGCAAAAAAAGAATTTGCACATACGTCTTTTGGAGCTGGAATCCCTCCCTATTTAAGAGGACCCTACGCTACAATGTATGTTCGTCAACCTTGGACCATTCGACAATATGCTGGCTTTTCAACAGCAGAGGAAAGTAATGCTTTTTACCGTAAGAATTTATCCATGGGGCAAAAAGGGCTTTCAGTTGCTTTTGATCTTCCTACCCATCGAGGGTATGATAGTGATCACCCGCGAGTTGTTGGAGATGTTGGTAAAGCTGGAGTTGCAATTGATACAGTAGAGGATATGAAACGTTTATTTGACCAAATTCCTTTAGACAAAATGTCTGTTTCTATGACTATGAACGGTGCAGTCCTTCCTATTTTGGCTTTTTATATTGTCGCTGCTGAAGAACAAGGTGTGTCTCCAAAAGAATTAGCTGGAACTATTCAGAATGATATTTTGAAAGAATTCATGGTTCGAAACACCTACATCTATCCTCCTCGTCCTTCCATGCAACTTGTTGCATCGATTATAGAATATACGGCTAAATACATGCCTAAATACAACAGCATTAGTATTTCGGGTTATCATATGCAAGAAGCGGGTGCTTCAGCTGCTCAAGAACTTGCCTATACCCTTGCCAATGGATTGGAATATATTCGAACAGGCATTGCTGCTGGTCTTTCAGTAGATTCATTTGCTCCACGTCTTTCTTTTTTTTGGGGGATAGGGATGGATCATTTTACGGAAATCGCCAAACTACGAGCTGCTCGGGTTCTTTGGGCGAGCTATGTAAATAAGTTTAAACCTTCCAATCCTAAATCGTTAGCTCTTCGTACCCATTGTCAAACAAGTGGATGGAGTTTAACCGCACAAGATCCATTTAATAATGTAGCGAGAACAACAATAGAGGCAATGTCCGCAGTTTTAGGAGGAACCCAAAGCTTGCATACCAATGCACTTGATGAAGCTCTTGCATTGCCTACAGAATTTTCTGCACGAATCGCAAGAAATACACAATTATATCTTCGTGAAGAAACCCAAATTACTCGTGTAGTAGACCCATGGGGAGGAAGTCATTATGTAGAAAAACTAACTGATGATTTAATACAGAAAGCGAGGAAACTAATCGATGAGGTTGAGCAAATGGGGGGAATGACCAAAGCAGTTGAAGCGGGAATACCTAAGATTCGAATTGAAGAAGTAGCTGCTAAAAAACAAGCTCGAATTGACAGTGAAATTGATACAATTGTTGGGGTTAACCGATATAAATTGGAGGAAGAAGATGCACTTTCATTATTGGAAGTTGATACTATCAAAGTTTTAAATCAACAGGTAGAGCGACTAAATTCCGTCAAAAAGTCACGAAATCAAACCCAAGTAGATTTGTGCTTAAAGGCCTTAACCACTGCAGCAGAACAATTAGTTACCCAAGGGGAAAGTGATCAAAATTTAGTAGCTTTAAGCGTAGATGCAGCAAGATCTCGTGCAACTTTAGGCGAAATTAGTAATGCCCTAGAAGTTGCTTTTGGTCGTTTTCAAGCGACTACGCAATTGTTTACAGGAATTTATGCAAAAGAAGTGAAGCAAGATATTGATTTTATAGAAGCACAAAAATTAAGTGACTCCTTTGCGGCAATGGAAGGGAGACGTCCTCGAATATTGATTGCTAAAATGGGTCAGGATGGACATGATCGGGGTGCAAAAGTAGTGGCTACTAGCTATGCTGATATTGGTTTTGATGTGGACATTGGACCATTGTTTCAAACACCAGAAGAGGCTGCCAAGCAAGCTGTTGAAAACGACGTTCATGTGCTGGGAGTCTCTTCGCTTGCGGCAGGACATAAAACTCTAATTCCTGCACTTATTGACGCATTGTCTTCTCTAGGACGTCCAGATATTCATGTGATTGCAGGTGGAGTTATTCCACCACAGGACTATCATTTTTTGAAAGAAAAAGGGGTGATTGGAATATATGGACCAGGAACAAAAATCAGCGATGCAGCTATCGAAATTCTTCACTTTTTAATTAATAATAAAAGCAAAAAATGAAACAGCCTTTAGTTCATCCAATCGACAGAAACGCCTCGAAAGAAACAGAGGAAATGGCATCTTTTTACGAGGAAACATTGGGATTTACCCCGAACAGTTTGTTTACGATGATGCATCGACCTCGAATTGCCTATGCTTTTTTGGAGATGAATCAAGCGGTGATGGAAAACAAAGGAAGATTGACTTCTTCTCTCAAACGGGAGTTGGCCTATTTGTCTAGCATGACCACTGGATGTAGATATTGTGAGGCGCATACAATTCGTGCCGCGGAGCGTTATGGATCATCTGCTGATCGATTGGAACATATTTGGGAGTATGCCACACACCCTGTCTTTTCTGAGGTAGACCGTGCTTTATTTGATTTTACAATTGCTGCTTCACAAGTTCCCAATGGTGTCACCAATGAACTTTCCGAAAATCTTCGTAAACATTGGGATCAAGGAGAAATTGTTGAAATCCTTGGGGTAGTTGCTCTTTTTGGATACCTCAATAGATGGAATGATAGTATGGGAACACAATTAGAACATCCTGCAGCTGAATCAGCTCAAAATATTCTTGGAAAAAAAGGATGGACCAAGGGAAAACATCATTACGATTAACCCAAGCTTAAGTGGTTTGTTTAGAAGCCCAATATACAATCCCCAGAAACAACAGTTGAAAAGGAAGTCTAAACAGGGCTGCTTCTGCTGAAATTCCTGTCAGTTCTTGAGTGGTTGTACTCATTGCCAAATGGATATTAGCTGGAAATACAGCAATTAAAAGGAGGATTAAACCAAAGGCAGCACGTTTTCGAAAACGAGGAAAAACCAACCCAAACCCAAACAAGGTTTCAAAGATCCCACTGAGGTAAACCAATTCAAGGTGAAAAGGCAGGTATGGAGGCATCAACTTGACAAAAAATTTAGCATTTCTGAAATGTTCTACTCCAACAAAAATAAAACTTAAAGCAATTAGATAAAGTGCAATCTTTTTCATCGTCTAAAGATTTTTAAGTTATTCTTTATAAAGGTACAATTTATCAATTTGAATTTTCGATCAAAAACGCCAAAAAAAGTAAATTTTAAAAACACTAAAAAATTCAAAATAGGTAAAAAAATGCGTTATTATGACTAAAAAATGAACAAAAAGAGCTAAAAAAACTAAAAAATATGAAAAAACGAAAAATTAATTTTTATTTTTTTTACGTAAACTAGGGATTAAATATTCTATAAAAAAGGCAGTAAGACAACAAAAACCAATAGCAAAAAGGTATCCCTCTTCATCGCTAATTCCCATAAAATTATCTCCAAGGAAAGAGGTAGAAAGGATAATTCCACAAAAAAGAAGGAAATAGTAAAACAGTTTTTTTAGGGCTCTCATACTTGGTTTAAAAATGATAAAGAAGTCCTAGGGTCCACTTAAAGTTATTTGAAGAAATAGTCTGATTGACAAACCCTTTTACATCAAATTTATCGTTCAATTTATATACAACTGTTTCAGCAAGACCATAGGTATTGTCTAAATCTAGGACGTAAATCTAGGATAAATATCTGAATTTATTTTTTACATAGTTAGCATTGAAAGTAATTAAGTTGATTTCAAGATCCACGTTCTTTCCTTTCCCATGAATATACATTGTACTCAAAGAAATTTTTTCAGAAATAGGAAAAGAAGCAATTAATTCTTGCGCAATAAAGTGATCAACGGAATCATCATCCATATTTATTTGAAGGGTTGGTAAATGTAAACCTACACTTAGTTTGAATTTTTCATCAATCAATTTAAGTCTAGAAATAAAGATAAACGATCTTATGTTGGTGTTTTCAACACGAATATTACTAATCATATGAGCTGAAAGAATGCCTTTATTTGCTGTTCCCGCTTGAAGAATAAAATTGGGTGATTCGTCTACAAAAGCAGGAACAAAAGAAAACCCACCAGTGCTCAGTTCAAGTGAAGCATATTGAGCTTGAGAAACAGTAAAGACACTAAACAGAATTAAAAAGGACAGCTTTTTCATGAGAATTTTATTAGTCGTTAAAAGTATTCATTTCTAATAATATTTTCTTTTCACAATGTATCTTTATTTGTGAATTAGGGCTACGTATCTTAATTTAAGTAGGGAATTAAAAAAAACCCTCTTGATTAAGAGGGTTTATTAATTGCAGTTAAGTAGCTAAAATTTATAGCACTGGTTTTGCGAATTGATTCATTCTCACAATTTTTCCATCTTTTAATTGAAAAGCTTCCATCCATGCAAAGTTCGTTTTATCCCCATTAGGAGTTTCTAGTTCTGCATTATCCCACAACAACACCCACTGGTCACCGTTGTCTCCTTGAACAGAAAAATTTACACCAACTTGGTAGTTATTTATGTTTACTGCACTGAAGTTTTCTGAAATAAATTCAATTACAGCCTCTTTTCCTTCTACAGATGTTCCATCCCCATTAGAGAATACAATTTCATCTGCCAGATAAGAAAATGCTTTCTCAAAATCCTTTGCAATTAGGTGTTTGTGCATTTCTTGCACCAACAATACATTTGATTGATCATCTAAGGTAAATGTATCAAGGTAAGTGGCTTCGTAAATGTAATCTGGTGCTGCTACTTTTTCTTGTTTTGGTTGCGAATCACAAGCAATAAAAAGTAAAATTGAGAAAGTAAAAATTAGTTTTTTCATTTATAAAAGGTTTATGGTTAGGTATAAAGATAGGAAAAATCTATATTTTTTTAGCTCCCTGCAAAAGGAGACCCGAATATTCCAACAGCAAGTTCAGCCCAAATTAGAAGAAATATAAGGATCATCAGACCCACATAAATCATATTTAGTGTTCCTCTTTTTTTTTGTAAAATTGTGATTATTCCAAATCCAGTAAAAAAAAGCAAACCTCCCATGACCACAAAGTCTAGTAATGTCCAATTTATTTCTGATGTAAATTGCATTCCAATAAAAGGGATTGAGAGAATACCAAAGGTGATAAGGCTGACAGTCTTTATTTTTTTTGATAACATGGTGAAAAGAATTTAGCTCAATATATAAATTTTTTTAACCAACAAAAACACGACCATAGTTACCCTATGATCGTGCTTTAAAAGAATAATGTAAGCTAAAGTTACTTCTTTGTATATTTTGAATAGACTATTTTTCAGCCAATTTTCTTTTGGATTCTTGCATGGACTTCCTGCAAATGGATTTTATTCATTCCTTTTGCTGATTTCACTTTTGACTTCACCTTTTTATTAAGTTTCATCAATTGATCAAGTGCTGCGGCACGAATATCAGATTGGTTTGCATTAACTGAAGTATAAGCAGATCTAGCTCGTGGGTTTTGAGGAAGTTTTTGTTCTTCCTCCAACAAATAAATTAAACGATCAAGATGTGCTAATTGTAAGTTTCTACGATAAACATCAATTGATTTACTGGTCTTTAGTTCTTTCCAAATTCCGTTGGTCAAATCATCCATCAAGTCAACAATACGATATGCTCTAGTACCATTTAGGGCTTCGTTTTCAATTACACGAGCAAGTCGATCAAAACTCAATAAATTGTTTAGTGTTCGTGTTTGTAGTCCTCTTACTTTTTCAACTGTTCCAGCAATACTAATCTTATTGATAATTGATTGGTCGAGCATCCAATAGGGTGTATTGAAGAGTTCATTGTTTAAGAAATCAACACAACGTGCTTGGTGTTGCTTATCAACATGTGTAAACACATCACCCTGTTGTTCGTACGTTTTATTCATTTCATAAACACCTCCTATGTTTGCACTTACGTGCCCCATGTATCGGTTGAATTGCCCAATAATTTGTTGGTAAAGTTCATTCAAATCACTGTAATCTTTTCCTTCTTCAAACGTCCAATCAATCAATTTTGGTACAATTCGCTTAAGGTTAGCAATTCCATAAAGACTTGCATCAACAGCATTATCCCCTAAATCTTCAGTTTGAGAGGAGGGATCAATTACAGGACGTTGTTGTCTTCCAAAACGATACATTGGATCGTCTGCTTTTTCGACAATCCATTGGTTTAAAATTTCTTTTTCATCTTCTGCACTTGCGTCAATTGGACGATATCCCCAACGAATAGCATGCTTATCGTACGGCCCTACATTTGGCATTAGCGCTACACCTTCGTCTCCAGGTTGAGCCACATAATTGAAACGCGCATAATCCATTATGGAAGGAGCTGTTCCATATTTTTGAGTGAAACTAGCAGATCGAAGAGAATCAACTTTATAAGCCACACTACTTCCCATGTTATGGGGGAGTCCAAGAGTATGTCCTACTTCGTGAGAGGATACAAAACGAATTAGTCCTCCCATGATTTCGTCTTTGAAGGCAACGCTTTGTGCTTCTGGATTTATTGCTGCAGTTTGTACAAAATACCAATTGCGCAATAAGGTCATTACGTTGTGATACCAATTGATATCAGATTCAAGTATTTCTCCACTCCGTGGATCACTTACGTGAGGTCCATTTGCATTGGGAATTGGAGAAGCCAAATAACGTACGACTGAATATCGAACATCTTCTGGAGACCAATCAGGGTCTTCTTCTTTTGTTGGGGGATCTTTTGCAATTATTGCATTTTTAAAACCAGCAGCTTCAAAGGCAACTTGCCAGTCTTCAATCCCTAGTTTGATGTATTTTACCCATTTTTTTGGGGTTGCACGATCAATGTAGTATACAATTTGTTTTTTAGGTTCAACCAAAATACCATTGTCAAAATCTGCTTGATCTTCTGGCTTTACTTCTAAGCGCCAACGGTCTAAATAGGTTATTGTTTTACTTTTTTGTGCATCTAACCCATAATCAACTTGACTTCGTGCAAACCAACCTACACGTTTGTCAAAATAACGTCTTTTCATCGGTGTTTTAGGGAGTAAAATCATAGAGTTGTTGATCTCAACTGTAAATGCTTCTAAACTGCCATTTGAAGGGGGCTCACTGGCTTTATATGTCTTTACATGTCGTGCTTCTATGTTTAAAGGATAGGACTTAATAGACTCAATGTAAGAACGTTTCCCGTCTACGGTTGAAATTTTATATTGTCTCTTATATCGATTTGAAATCCCAAGTGTTTTTACATCGTCTTTAAAAAGTCGAGTTACTTCAATGACTGTAGATGGGTGAACACTATCTTTCCCTTTTACAGCAATTGGGAAAGCAGAAATAATGGGTTCTACATTTGAATTTTGAACTGCTTCATAGATAGGCAAACTATCTGCAGCGACATTTTGATAGGAAACAATTTTTAATAAAATTTGATTCTTGTTCTTTTCCCATCGAACCACTTGTGTATTTTGTTTTCCACCACCAAAACCTAGGCCTGAAGTAGTTTTTGCGATTCGTGTGACCATCAACATTTCTCTATTGAGAAGTGAATCTGGAATTTCATAATAATATTTTTCATCAATGTTGTGAACACCAAATAATCCAGAAGTACTTACCGCTTTCTCAGTAATTACTTCATCATAGGTTTTTTCTTTTTTGGGTTTATCCTGTGAATAACCAATAAAAAGGAATAAAGTTGCGAGGAGTGTGAGTCTTTTTTTCATTTGTAAAAATTAAATTGGTAGGAATATAAAAGCATTGGGAATGTACTAATGTACAAACTTAGATTTTATTTGAAAATAAGATCATTAAATTGTTTATTCTAGTTTGACTAAAACATCACTTGATTTTTTTCAGCACATGCAATTAGCCGTTTGTTTTGAAGGAAAACACACTACTTAAAGAGCTATTTTGTCCGTCAGAAGTCTTCACTCTCCAATAATATATAGTTCCAGCTTGAACATTGACATCTAAATTGGAGTCGGATTGATTCTCCGAAACGATCACATCTTGTAAACCATCAACAGTATCTAAATAAACGGTGTATTGTAGGACTGAATTATCCACATCACTACCCTCCCAGCTCAAACTAATTTTTCCACTGGACCGTGTCACTGTACTACCAGGGACGGGCGAAATTGGTGAAGCAGGGAAAGGAGCATAATTGACTATACCGTCTCCGGCAAGATAAAACCTCCATGCGTCACTTGACGTCGTATTTGCACTGCTGTTTTTAGAAATAACCATCCATTCATATGGAGTTCCTTCAGTAAGGCTTACTGCTTTTGAAGTATCACTTATATTGGCTTGCGTACTTTCACCCTGAGTATTTAGATTGGTTATTTTCAGGTCATAGGTTGTCGCATAAGATGCTGAATTCCATGAAAAAACCACCTGTCCTGAAGCACTTACTTCTTCGCAAGTTGCATTATCTGCAGGAGCGATTAAGATAGCTTGACCGGGATCATTTACAACCGGCTCAGGAGTTGGTTTGGGTTCTTCTCCACCTCCATCTTTTGTACATGCATTGAGTGCTAAAACGAAGAAAAATATAAAAGAAAAATGTGCTTTCATTTGGGTTATTTTTTTAAGACTTTAAGATTTGATTGTACTGTATTTGATTGAAGTCGAATAAAGTATAATCCTGTTTTGTATGAGGAAAGGTCAAATTGAATCACGCGATTATACGGAATGTTCAACTCTTCTTTTACCAATGTATTTCCGTTTAAATCAGAGACCGAAAGGGCAACTGAATCATCTGTTCCACCGACATATATTTGCACCCAATCAGACGTTGGATTTGGATATACCAGAATGGTTTCACTTACAAAAATTTCTTGTGTAAAAATACCCTGACACGATTGGTCTGTGGCTACTTCTAAATAGTTCATCCCGGTACGTAAATCAAGGTTAATATCATTTGAACGGGTATCGTATTGCACTCCATTTAGCGAAATGTAATAACGCTCACTTCCTTCCATGGAAATAGAGACCTTTTTTGCATTGTAATCCACTTTTGCACTGGCAGAAAGGGGTTGAGGTTCGGTAATTGAAACAGTATAACATTGTTCATATTCAGACTGTCCATCCACTGTGATACAAAGAGGATAGCTCCCTACATCAAGATTTGTCATTTCTGCTGTAAAATAATTTGAGGAGTTTAAATAAACAACGTTCTGTCCTGAAGTAACCGTGTATTCAAAACGAGAATCATTTGCTTTTATCGAAATACTTCCGTTGGCAGCATCTACACAACTGGAGGCAGAAACTTCAACTGAAAATGCATCTTGAGCTAATGCAAACACCTCGCAACCACTAATATCAACCATTGCACCTGAGGGAGTATTTGGACAACTATCTTCTGAATCGGGGACACCATCGTTGTCTTGATCAGGAATGTTGACACACGAATCACCCACAGTATAGTTAAGGTATTCGGTTACAGCCAGACCACCCGAAAAGGCAAATTTACAGGCATACGTTATAGTTTCACCTTGTGTTTGATTATTCAGTGTAGCTTGAAATCTTTTTCCACCAATATTTGTCATTCCAATTTCACCAAAAGGTGTTTTCTTCCACAAATATGCAACTACACCATCTTTTTCATCAAGCAATTCAAATTCAACTACAACAGAACTTCCTTGAGTAACAAACGAATAGTTGTACCCAATTTGAAACTCACCTTGTTGTGCATTTGCTGCTTGACCTGAACAAGCTGTGTTTGCACTTGTTGTTGTAGATGTGTTTAGGGTAATGGTATTTGGATTTTCGTTCCCGCTTGCGTCTTTTGCACTGACACTAAAGGTGTAGGCAGTTTCGGGGTTTAGTCCAGTCCAAGCAATTTCTTTTTCAACACCTGACTCTGCTGTAAACAAACGTTCTTCATTTCCTTTACGAACGACAAAAATCAATCCTCCGGAGTTATCTTCTCCGCGAACTAGAAAAGAAACTGAACTAGCAGAAACTGTATTGACTGTGGCACTTACATTTGTAGGGGGGCTAACATCATTTTCAGCAGAACAATCATTACCAACTGTGTAGGAAATATATTTGGTCACTGCTAAACCACCGGCAAAAGCAAACTTACACGCATAACTCAGTTGTTGTCCTTGGGTTAAACCAGTGATTGTTTTTCTAAAAACCCGTGGAGATATTTCCTCTAATTGGGATTCTTGAAATGGATTTTCTTGAAACAGATAGGCAATTACACCTGATTTGTCTGTATCGAGTAGCTCAAATGTAATTGTGACATCATTTCCTACCGATTCAAAAGTAGCCTTATATCCAATACTAAATTGACCTTCTCTAGCTTCGGTGCTTGTTTCAACACAACTTTTGACTTGTTCTACATAGACCTTTTTGGGTTCAGAAAGTGTTTCCCCACCAAGATTATCAATTGCTTTTGCAAAAAAGGTAAATGTTCCTACACTACTATTTTCAATTGTGTGTATGTAAGGAGCTTCGATGCTTTCAGCAATTTTTTGGTCTCCTTGATAAAACTCTACTTTTTCGATTGATCCGTCCAAATCCGATGCACTTGCACGAAGTTCGATTGAATCATTTTCCTTATAGTAGGTTTCATTTTTTGGACTTTCAAGCTTTACAGAAGGAAGATTGTTTCCAGTGTCACTTACAATGATAAAGATTTCATCACTATCGGAATAGGATCCAGTTGTAACTATTAACTTAACCTTATACACTCCATCAGCTAAGTTAGACAGAGTAGGATTAACGATGTTTGGATTATCAAAACTGATTGTTGAGGGTCCATAAAGTTGCGACCATCCGTATTGTATGTTTTCAGTCCC
>JAUROD010000006.1 GCA_030835845.1 Flavobacteriaceae bacterium | reverse complement strand
TTGCACCAATCGCAATCACCGCTAGGTAATAAAAAACGCGGATGCCTGTTTCAACCCATCTTGCTCCAGAGGCAGAAAGAACTTCTCCATCTTTAAGCGGGGTTTCAACTCCAGAAGAAAGTGCGAAAGCTAAGCCTACCACTACCACTAGGAATCCAATAGAAATTAACGCCTTTTTTAATTTTTGGCTATCTGCAAATAAATTGAGAAGCGAAAAAATTACTGTGGCTGCGATAGAAATCACAAGGATAATCTGTGCAATAGAAATTAATGGTGATACCGTACCGAAATCACCCATGGCAGCAGCCATTTTAATCTCTTCGTCACCAGTTCCAATGATTCTCAAGAGGAATACTACCCCAAGAACCCCTAGGAGACCGGCTACTATTTTTACTATTTTTTGAAAATTCATAATCTACAGTGTTTTTTTAGAGGGTTTCTTACTTCTTGTGAGCCACAAGGATATCAACTAAGGTAATGGAAGCATCTTCCATATCGTTGACAATACCATCGATTTTTGCAACAATGTAGTTATAGAATACTTGAAGAATAATAGCTACAACAAGACCAAATACTGTTGTCAAAAGAGCTACTTTAATACCTCCTGCTACAAGTGATGGTTGCATGTCTCCAGCTGCTTCAATTTTATCAAATGCTTGAATCATTCCAATTACTGTTCCCATGAAACCAAGCATAGGTGCAAGTGCGATAAACAATGAAATCCAAGATACATTTTTTTCTAATTGTCCCATTTGAACTCCTCCGTAAGCGACAACTGCTTTTTCAGCACTTTCAACTCCTTCATCTACACGATCAAGTCCTTGATAAAAAATTGATGCAACAGGTCCTTTTGTGTTACGACACAATTCTTTTGCTGCTTCAACACCACCACTTGATAGTGCTTCTTCAACTCCTTCTGTCAATTTTTTAGTGTTTGTTGATGCTAAATTTAGGAAGATAATTCTTTCGATTGCAATTGCTAATCCTAAGATTAAACAAATCAATACGATTCCCATAAATCCAGGACCTCCTTCGATGAAACGTTTTTTAAGCTCTTGGGTAAATGAAGCAGATTCAGCAGGAGCAGCTTCTTGCTCCTCTTCTTGAATACTAGAAGAAACAGCTAAATTAGTTGTGTTAGTTGTATTAGCATTTGCCGCAAATGATGCGATGAACATGCTCATAACTAGGGAAACGAATAATTTTTTCATTTTTGGTGAATTTTGTGTACTTGTTATTTAAGGCACTAAAGATAAAAAAAAATATGACTTATCATAAAATTTTAATCGCACTATGAAAGTCATTTTATTTTACTTTTTCAGCTCAGTTTTCGTATCTCAAAATGTGAAGTGTTGATTTTCTATGCTTTACGTTCTGTTTAGTGATTTTTTTTGACCGAATTAATCAAAAAAATCATTCTGATTGAGCATAGAATTTATGGTAAATAATTTACCCGAAGTTGTATTTTAAAGACAGTACGTGGTGAAATGCATCTCCATTGTCTTGAAACACTGATTTTTGATAGAAATAGCGAAAATTTAGGGAAGAAAATGCATTGATATCAATTTTACTCCCTACTCCATATCTATAGTCAGATTGTTTGTCCCCTGCTACCTCTTTGAGGTATTCAAAATAAAATTTTGGATCATATGACCAATCTTTGATCTTAAGGGTATAAGCGGGACGAACACGAACGACAATGCTGAGCCAAATGTCACTGGAGGATATATTTTAAAAATTGATAAAACAGCTGGTGGTGATGTTGTCCAAAACCAACCTCCTAGCTACTATGAAAACAACTGGGCTGATGATGCTTTGTATTCTGAGCCAATTAGTTTTCGATCAAATTACTCGACCGATCGAAACAGACTTAATGATGCTCCTTATCAAGAAAAACAGGGATATGAAACATACTTTCTCTACGAATACCCAAAAGCAGCAAACATTAACAACGAACAAAAACAATATATTCAAACCTATATAGACGCGTTTGAATCTGCATTGCTTTCAGATGATTTTTCTTCACAAACAAGAACCTACACAGACTATATTGACTTGGATAGTTTTGTTGATTTTTTCATCATGAATGAGCTTACCACAAATGTGGACGGGTATCGACTGAGTACCTACCTTCACAAAGACCGTGGTCAAAAACTCAAAATGGGTCCTGTATGGGATTTCAATATTGGGTTTCATCAACAAAACAGAATTCCAGACAATGATTGGGTTGCCAACTATAACACCCATGCACCCAACGACCTTTGGTTAGTTCCCTTTTGGCGGACACGTCTTCTTGAAGATCCTGTTTTTCAACAACGTTTAAAAGAACGTTGGGAGACTTTTCGTTCTTCTCAACTAGCAAACGCAACCGTGCTTAATTTAGTTCAAAATACAGCGGACTACCTCACCACAAATGGAGCAATTGATCGAAATTATTCTCGTTGGAGTGGTATAGATGTCAATTACAACCAAGTGATTACTGATTTAAAAGCCAATTTAGAGGCACGTTTAGGTTGGATGGATCAAAAAATAAGTGAATTTTAGCCTTACTCACACAATTTAGAAAATGAAAAAATCCTGAGCATAGCCTGTGCTATCTTCAGGATTTTTTTTTGCAGAGAGGAAGGGATTCGAACCCTCGATACGCTTGTGACGTATACACACTTTCCAGGCGTGCGCCTTCGACCGCTCGGCCACCTCTCTAAATTTGTCACGAAATAACGGAAAATATCAATCCCACTAAAATTATTCGTCACAAAAAGTAGATTTTATCCCTGAGGATCAAATACCATACGTGCATTTTTTGTCGTTTGCTTTGCTATTGTATCTATATCACATTGATAAACCTCAGCCAAACGGGAGGCAATAAGCGGCAAATAAGCGCTTTCATTTCGCTTTCCTCGATAGGGAACAGGAGCCAAATAGGGTGCATCGGTTTCCAACACCATAGATTCCAAAGGAAGCTCATTTAAAAATTGGTCTATTTTTCCATTTTTAAATGTCACTACTCCTCCAATTCCAAGTTTAAGGTTATATCCTATCGCGCGTTGCGCATCCGATAACGTTCCTGTAAAACAGTGAAAAATACCTCTTAAATCCCCTCCTTTATTTGATTCCAAAACCTCAAAAACTTCTTCAAAGGCATCACGGCAATGAATTACAATTGGAAGTTGCTTGGACTTTGCCCATTTGATTTGACGATCAAAAGCATCTTGTTGCTGCTTTAAAAAACGCTTTTCCCAATACAAATCAATCCCTATTTCACCAACTGCTGAAAATGAACGAGCATCTAGGCTGTTTTTTACATGCGCCAGTTCTTCTTCCATATCTTCTTTTACATGAGTCGGATGCAGTCCCATCATCAAATGGATTTTTCCGGGGTATGCTGCCTCAAGGGCATACATACGATCGGTATAACTACTGTCAATACTTGGGAGATAAAAAGCCTCTACACCTTCCGAAAGGGCACGAGTTATCACGTGATCGCGATCGGTGTCAAACTCCTCTACATAGAGGTGTGTATGGGTATCAATGATTTGCATTCTGCAAAAATAGGGAAATTGATGCCTCATCCATCTTATTTAAACCTTTACTTAGGTGCATGATTCTATTTACTTAGCAAAACGAACCTAAGCAATTTAATTTTGGACGTAGAACCAAAAAAAATTAAAAAAAGGAAAAAAAAGAAGACACATTTACCCCTAAAGATTCTTTTCCCAATCATAAACAGTTTGTTGAGATTCGTATAGAAAATGCAACTAATACAATCAATTTTAACCTTGGTGATGGAGAGGAAAGTATCTCTTCTCTAATTACCAGTTATAGTCCTCCAGTTGATTATAGTAATATAGCCACAATGACTTTCTCTATTTCAAATACTCAAGCTGCTCATGCTTTATTTGGATTAGAACCTAATTCTTATTTTGGAGTCCATTCTACTTTAGGCCTTCATGGTAGTCAACAGGTTTATAACTTTACAAAAGAAGCTCACAAAATCATTGTTACAGCAGCAAACATATCAGAACTAAATATTTCAGGAGGAACTTTTAACATCAAAGGCACTACTGTAAATATCACTCAAGGAAGTGATCTTGCGGCAATCATTGCAGCCTTAGAAACAAACAGTACCATCAGTGCAATTGAAGATGTCTTGTTCGTGGAAGATGAAGGGGCAATTGCCATTTTTGCAAAAGATAGTTTTTCAGTAACCTTATTACCACCTAATTAAAACACCATAAACCCAAGTAAGTAGAAATGAATTGATGAGTTAAAGGTTCATTAGGAATTAATGCTTAAACCCCCGAGAGATTGGGGGTTTTTGTGGTAGCTGAACCGTTGTGTTAGCACATAATTTAGTATCTTTCGTAGGTATGAATGACACCACAGTACCAAAGAAAAAACAACTCACTATTCCTTTGGAATTAACGGAGAGTCAACACCTCCTTTGTACACTTTCAATCAATGGAAAACCTGCTCGTTTATTAGTCGATACAGGTGCTTCAAACAGTTGTATTGCTGTGTCAAAAAAGAATGATTTTAACTTGACTCAAGAAGCGGAAGAATTACCGCTAACTGCTGCAGGAAAAGAAAAAATAAAAGCGTACAACACCACAGAAAGTACTTTGAAATTTGAAGTACATGCTTTGGGTACTGTCAATTTTATTTTGATTGATATGGGAACAATCAACGATGCACTTGAAGAAAATGGGAGCGTATCAATTGATGGTATTTTGGGTGGAGATGTATTGATTGCAAACAATGCAAAAATCAACTACAAAAAGCTGAGTTTAAAATTAGATAGTAAAGACGACTAGAATTAAAGCTCCAATGCTTTTTTAGGGTTGTTGTCCATTAGCAATTCTATTGGGTTTTCGAGTGCTTCTTTAACCGCTACCAAAAATCCAACCGATTCACGACCATCTACAATTCGGTGATCATAAGAAAGTGCCAAATACATCATTGGATGAATTTCTACTTTTCCATCAACTGCAATAGGACGCTCAATAATGTTGTGCATACCTAAAATACCCGATTGAGGTGGGTTGATAATTGGTGTAGATAACATAGACCCGAAAACCCCACCGTTTGAAATTGTAAACGTTCCACCAGTCATTTCATCGACTGTAATTTGTCCATCACGAGCGCGAATTGCCAAGCGTTTGATTTCGGTTTCAATTCCCATAAAGCTAAGTTCTTCAGCATTTCTAACCACAGGAACCATCAATCCTTTTGGACCAGATACTGCAACACTAATGTCACAATATCCATATTTTACTTGTTGATCTCCATCAATCATTGAATTGACATCTGGAAATTCTTTAAGTGCACGAACGACAGCTTTGGTGAAGAAACTCATAAAGCCTAAACCGACCTCGTGTTTTGTTTTAAATTCTTCTTTGTATTGGTTACGTAGTTTAAAAATTGGGGTCATATTGACTTCGTTAAAAGTCGTCAACATAGCCGTTTCGTTTTTTACAGTCACCAATCGCTCAGCTACTTTACGACGAAGTAAAGACATTTTTTTACTGCTCACTTCACGATCTCCAAAGGCAGGAGCTGTTCCCATTGAGGGTACTGCATCCACTGCATCGTGTTTGGTAATTCGACCATCACGACCTGTTCCTTTAACAGACTGGGGAGCTATTCCCTTTTCGTCTAATATTTTCTTTGCAGCAGGAGATGCTGTTCCTGTTGCATAGGTAGCTGAAGGAGTAGGAGTAACTACAGGCTCCGCATGAGTTTCTGCTTTTTCTTCCTTTACTACCGGTGTAGAAGATCCATCGTTTTTTCCTTCTGTATCAATCAGACAAACAACTTGCCCAACTTCCACTGCATCCCCTTCTTCGGCTTTAAGTGTAATTGTTCCACTTACTTCAGCAGGAAGTTCTAAGGTTGCTTTGTCAGAATCAACTTCTGCAATAGCTTGATCTTTTTCTACGTAATCACCGTCTGCAACCAACCATTGTGCGATTTCAACTTCAGTAATTGATTCTCCGGGTGACGGAACTTTCATTTCAAGTATCATAAAGAAAGGAATTTATCAGTTTTTCTTTTTTTGTATAAAATTGTCTTTGGTTGCATCGAATACATAGTCGATAACACCCTGGTGACGTTTGTTAAATCGTGTTGCGCTTCCAGCAGCAGGAGCACCATAAAATCGACGAGTAGCTGGTCTAAATTGAGCTGCTTCGGGCATGTGCAATAAAATATGTGACCAAGACCCCATGTTTCTTGGTTCTTCTTGTGCCCAAACAATTTCTTCTACCCCTTTAAATTTATCCATTTCAGCACGAATTTGATCGACAGGAATAGGGAAAAGTTGTTCCACACGAACTAAAGCCACATCGTGTTGTTCCTTTTCATCTCGTGCTTTAAAAAGGTCGTAATAAAATTTTCCACTACAGAAAACCAATTTTTTAGCACTTTTTGGAGCTACTTTTTCATCCGTAATCACTGTTTTGAACGACCCCTGTGAAAAATCTTTCAAGGGAGAAACAACCAGTGGATGACGAAGTAAACTCTTTGGCGTAAAAACCACCAAAGGCTTGCGATAGACTGGTTTTACCTGACGTCTTAAGACATGAAAAAGGTTGGCAGGAGTGGTACAGTTAACGACAAACATATTGTCTTTTGCACACAATTGAAGATAGCGCTCCATTCTAGCCGAACTGTGTTCTGCTCCTTGCCCCTCATATCCATGAGGCAACAACATTACCAGTCCATTTTGTAACTTCCATTTGTCCTCAGCAGCAGAAATATACTGGTCAATCATGATCTGTGCACCATTGGAAAAATCACCAAATTGTGCTTCCCAAATGGTTAATCCATTTGGACTTGCCATGGCATATCCATAATCAAAACCAAGTACACCATATTCAGAAAGTAGGGAATTGTAAATACTTAACTTTCCTTGATCTTCTTGAATATCATTTAGAAGGATTGTTTCTTCTTCAGATTCCTGAGATTTTAAAATGGCATGTCGGTGAGAAAAAGTACCTCGCTCCACATCCTGACCAGAAATACGAATGTCGTGACCTTCGGCAAGTAAACTTCCATAGGCTAACATTTCACCCATTGCCCAATCCAAAGAATCTGTTTCAAAAAACATCCTTTTACGATCACCAATTAGCTTTTCAATTTTTCGTAAAAACTTTTTGTCAGAAGGCAATTCAGTAACTGCTTTTCCAACCTTGGTAAGTAATTCTTTAGATACTCCAGTGTCAACTGGTTGCATCATTTCAGTTTCGTTGACACGTTGAAAACCTTTCCACTCGTCTTGCATAAAAGGAGTGATTTCAGTTTTTTTAATTTTACGTGAATCTTCTAAATCAATTTCCAGAGAAGCTTTGTACTCTTTTTCCATTCGCACAAGGTCTTCTTTGGTAACAATCCCTTGTTGGATAAGACGATCAGCATAAATATCCCTAGGGTTTTTGTGACTTGAAATCGCTTTGTATAATTTAGGTTGTGTAAACCTAGGTTCATCACCCTCATTGTGTCCATACTTTCTATAACCCAAAAGGTCAATGAACACATCTCGTCCAAATCGCATACGATAATCCAATGCAAAAAGGGTAGCATGAACAACTGCTTCTGCATCATCTGCATTGACATGAAGCACAGGAGATAGAGTAACTTTTGCTACGTCTGTGCAATAGGTAGATGAACGTGCATCGAGGTAATTTGTCGTAAAACCAATTTGGTTATTCACAACAATGTGGACAGTTCCCCCTACACCGTATCCTTTGAGTTGAGCCATTTGAACAATCTCATAAGGCAATCCTTGTCCGGCAATGGCTGCATCACCATGAACAATAATAGGGAGGACTTTGTGGGTATCAAAGTTGTATTTTTTTTCTAGTTTGGCACGGGTAATTCCTTCAACAACTGCTCCAACAGTTTCCAAGTGGGAAGGGTTTGGAGCAATATTCATATTTATTTTTTTTCCCTTGTCTGTGCTTCTTTTCGAGGTCCATCCCAAATGGTATTTTACGTCACCATCAAAGACAACCTCCTCGTAATCTTTTCCGTCAAATTCAGAAAAAATATCACGACTAGACTTCCCAAAAATATTGGTCAATGTGTTTAGACGACCACGGTGAGCCATTCCCATAACAAATTCCTCAACTCCTTGTTCAGCAGCAGATTCAATCACAGCGTCCAATGCAGGAATAAGGGATTCCCCTCCCTCCAAAGAAAATCGTTTTTGCCCCACGTATTTGGTGTGCAAAAAGTTTTCAAATGAAACAGCTTGATTGAGTTTTTTAAGAATGTGCTTTTTTTGTTCAACTGAAAAGTTCGGGTGATTGTTATTGATTTGTAAGCGTTGTTGTATCCAGGTTACTTTCTCGGGATCGCGAATATACATATACTCAATACCGATAGATTCGCAATAAATCATTTCTAAATGCTCAATGATTTTTGCCAAAGTAGTTGGTCCAATGCCCATTGTCTCACCAGCATTAAATACTTCGCTTAAATTTTCTTTTGAAAGACCAAAGTTTTCAATTGCTAATGATGGACTGTATTTTCTTCGGTTACGTACCGGGTTAGTTTTTGTAAATAAATGTCCTCTTTTTCTGTAGGCATCAATAAGTTGTACAACTTTAAATTCACGTTGTAAATGCGCTGGAACTTCGGAAGTTTCTTCATCCAAAAACACATTGCCTTCGTGTCCGTTTTCAACACCAAAATCAAACCCTTGAAAAAAAGCTCTCCAACTAGGTTCTACTTGATCAGGTTGACGTAAGTATTGTGCATACAACTTCGCAAAATAACCGGTATGTGCTGCATTCAAAAAGGAGTATTTGTCCATGATGCTTTGATGACATAAATTATGGTATATCAAAATTACAACTTTTCAACTAAGCTCCTACCTTATTTGATACTTTTATATCACTTTTCAAACCAAAAAGGTGATTTTTGTCAATGTGCATCTCTTTAGGAAAAAGAAGCAGATAATATGATCGGAAATTCTTACTTTTAGACCAGATGTTTGCACTAGTAGATTGTAATAATTTTTACGCTTCATGTGAACGTGTTTTTCAACCACAATGGGAAAAAAAACCCATCGTTATTTTATCGAATAATGACGGTTGTGTAATTGCACGAAGTAATGAAGCCAAAGCCATGGGAATCCCCATGGGAGCTCCTGCATTTAAGTACAAACAACTTTTTCTAGAAAAAAAAGTAAAGGTTTTTTCATCTAATTATCCTCTCTATGGAGATATGAGTAGCCGCGTAATGAGCATCCTCGAAACCTATAGTCCAAATGTTGAAATTTACAGTATTGATGAAGCATTTTTACAGTTTAAAGGGTTTGATTATTTTGACTTAGAAGCTGAAGGTCGTCGAATGAAAAAACAAGTGCAACAATGGACAGGGATTCCCGTTTCTGTAGGTATTGCGCCAAGCAAAGCACTAGCAAAAATTGCCAATAAAATTGCTAAAAAATATGTAGCTAAAACGGGAGGAGTTTATCTAATCGAAACCGAAGAACAGCGCATAAAGGCACTAAAATGGACCGATGTAAAAGACATTTGGGGAATCGGACGTAAACACAGTAAACGTCTCGAACAAATGGGCGTAAAAACAGCTTACGATTTTAGTAACCTTCCCGACAGTTGGATTCGAAAACACATGAGTGTTTTGGAATTGCGATTAAAAAAAGATTTACTTGGTCTTCCTTGTATTCAGTTGGAAGAAACACAAAATGCAAAAAAATCAATTGCAACCACACGTAGCTTTAAAACTACCTATCGTACATTTTTCGATCTCGAAGAACGCATAGCTACCTATGCTACAAGCTGTGCCGAAAAATTACGCAAACAAGGAAGCAGTTGTACCGCCTTATTGGTCTTTGTACGTAGCAACCCTCATTCAAAAGAAAGTCAACAATACCGCAATAGCTGTGTCGTTACACTTCCCTATGCAACAGACTCAAGTATCACATTGAGTAAGTATGCACGCTATGGATTGAAAAATATTTTTAAAGAAAATATTGACTACAAAAAAGCAGGAGTAATTCTAATAGGATTAAGTCCAACCAAAGAACGACAATTGAATTTATTTGACGGAGATATAGGAAGACACGATGCTTTGATGCAAGCAATTGACAAGGTACATCGACGTTTTGGACCCTACCGAATAAAACTAGGAAACCAAGATTTGAAACAAACTTGGAAAATGCGTCAAGAACATCTTTCCTCGCGTTTTACCACAGAACTCAGTGAAGTGATTCGTGTAAAAAAAGAAACAACAAATGAGAACACCTAAACCTGCTTTAGTTTTTTTTAAACCCGGTGAAGAATCCCAGACCCGACCTCTAGCGAATACGGGGGTATCTGCAGGTTTTCCTTCTCCTGCTGATGATTTCAAAGAACTTCGAATCAGTATTGATCAAGAGGTTGTAAAAAATGAAGAAGCAACTTTTTATGCACGTGTAGACGGAGAATCTATGCAAGGTGCAGGACTAGATGACGGAGACTTATTGGTTATTGATCGAAGTAAAGAGCCTAACGACAATGCAATTGCTGTTTGTTTTATCGATGGGGAGTTTACGGTAAAACGTCTCAAAGTGGAATCAGATTGTATGTATTTGATGCCAGAAAATCCAAAGTACAAACCCATTAAAGTAACAGAAGACAACCAACTTATTATTTGGGGAGTCGTGACCTACGTGGTTAAAAAAGTATAACAATGGAAACAAAAAAAAAGCTACTTCTCGGTTTTTTTATCCTGTTGAGCTGTGTCCATGTTGCTACCCGAATTACAGCGATTAATCTAATTGCTGACCTTACTAAAAGCTTACTCATACCAGCATTGTTTATACTCGTTTGGGTAGAAACAAAACCACAGAATAAATACCTTATCGCACTCTTTTTCTCTTGGCTTGGAGATCTGTTTCTAATTGGAGAGGGAACACTTTTTTTTGTGTTGGGTGTGGCTGCTTTTTGGTGTACACAACTACTTTACATACACTTACTTTTAAAGGAGTTTGAAAAAGATTTTTGGAAGAGAGCTAACCGTAATAAAACGATTATTCCCTTCCTCTTTTTTGGAAGTTATTTGACTGTGGTTTTGGCAAGTATACTCCCACAGTTGGGGGTACTTAAACCCATAGTAACTCTCTACGCAATCACACTTTGTGTATCTGGTTTTTTAGGGGTTACACTGTGGAATACCATTCGTGATGCTCAATCAACAAAACTAGCAATTGGAATTTTTCTTTTTGTTCTTTCAGACAGTATGATTGCCTTCGATGCATTCTACTTTGAGGTTCCATATTTTACCTACTGGATCATGCTAACCTACATTCCTGCACAATATCTTATCAGCAGATTCTTAGCTTTTTCCCTTAAAAATTCATAGCTTTGCAAAGCTAAAATTCACAATTACAATATGTTATGATTCAAAAACCCCTACCTCTTACCTTTGGCCTATTGTTTTGGATTGCATTTGTTGTTTCAATTTATGCGAAAATCACATCGAATTACCCTCTAGATAATATTGTTGTTCCATTTATAACTATATCACTTATAGTGTGTTATGCTTTGATGGGAGGAAAAGATTACATTCTTTACTTTTCATTTATGTTTTGTTTAATTGGTGATTTGATGGTAATGAGTGACAATTTTTTTTATTTCTCATCTGGATTGACAAGCTATTGGGGAGCTTGTGTATTATTTAATTCTGCCCTTTATCGTGAGAAAAAAACTTCATTATATACCCTTTTACGAATTCCAAAAATGGTTCTCCCTTTTGCGATATATCTTATTTACCTCGTCTTACTGATGAGCTCCATCCAAAGTCATCTAGGGGATCTGTTTATCCCAATTTTAGTTTATGCAGCCACACTTTCTTTCACCTGTGCGCTTAGTTTTGTGGTGTATATGGAAGAAAAAACAAGAGGACCACTTTATCTATGCATTGCAACGTTTTCACTTAGTATTGCAGGATCCTTAATTGGTTTAAACCGTTTTTATTTTGATCACGATTCCTATCGTGTGTTTGAAACTCTTTTCTATAGTCCAACGCTCTATCTTATCTTTATCTATTTCAAAGAGAGAATAAAATATGCGATTTAGTCTGATTATTTTTTGTGTGCTATTGTTTTTACCTCTGTTTTCACAAGAAGACAATTTCAACGATAAAACCTTTTATATCGAGTCAATTAACGATCCTAGTTTGGCTGGTCAAAGACATTTTGTGTCTGAGCTATTTGAAATTACAGGACATGAAATAAACCGAATTCAAATCCACCAAAGCCTTGCGAATCAAGCACGTGTTTTTCGCGTAAAATACAATAAAAACACCCAAGGTAGTTTTGTAATGGTACGTTGGGATAAAAAGAAAAAAGAAAATTTTATTGCCAATAAGCTTATTGATCCTGGAGTATATTACAACCTCAACGCTGTGCTAGAACTAATAAGAGAACAAACCAAAAAAAGCTTTTTTACCCCCCGAGACGTTGCCCTCCAACCCCGTGACCAAGAAAAATTATCTCCTGAAGATTTGATTGGACTGAGAGAAATTCACAGACTTAAGGAAGAGGAGGAAGAAGTCAATAAAAAAAGAAAACAAAAACAAAAGAAGAAAAGAAACGAGAGAAGCAAAAAAAATAAAGCCTAAGTAGAATTTGTCAATTTAAATAGGTAGGCTATTTTTGTAAAAAAAAATGCTACGAAACACTCTTTTGTTGTTGGGTCTGCTATGCACCCAAATTTCCTTTGCCCAAAATATTGGAACAATTACCGGTAAAGTTGTTGATGTAAAAAGCTTACTCCCCTTAGAAGGTGCAACAGTGCTAGTCGATGGGACTACCATTGGAGTAATTACGGATGAAAAAGGATTTTTTACCATTGAAAATATTTCCACCCAAACCTATAATATTACAGCAAGTTATTTGGGGTTTGAAAGTCAAACAATTTATAATGTTATTGTAAAATCTGTTGGAACAGCTGATTTACTCTTTAAATTGACAGAAACAACAGAAGCATTGGATGAAGTAGTCGTTGCAAAAAGTTCTTTTCGAACCACACGTGAAACACCTCTATCTACTCAGTCTTTATCCGCGGTTGAAATTGAAACCTATCCAGGTGGAAATAATGACATCGCCAAGGTAGCCCAAAGTTTACCTGGAATTTCTCCTTCTATAGGTGGTTTTCGAAATGATTTCATCATTCGTGGAGGTGCTCCAAATGAGACTGTATATTATCTTGATGGAATTGAAATTCCCAATATCAATCACTTTAGTACACAAGGAAGTGCTGGCGGTCCTGTTGGAATGTTAAATGTAGATTTTGTTCGAGAAGTGAATTTATCTACCTCTGCATTTGGTGCAGAATATGACAATCCCCTTTCTGGCGTCTTGGCATTTGAACAACGTGAAGGAAACACGCAAAAGTCTACTACCAAAGTTCGCATTGGTGCTAGTGAGGCTGGAATTACTCTAAACACTCCTTTGTTTAAGGGAAATAAAGAACGTGCTAACACGACGTTAATGCTTTCGGCAAGACGAAGTTATTTGCAATTTATTTTTGAATTGGTTGGACTTCCAATTCGACCAGACTACTGGGATTACCAATGGAAATTAACACATAAAATTGATGATCTAAATAGCTTGAGTTTTATCGGACTTGGATCAATAGATGATTTTTCTGTCGTCGCTCCAGATGAATTTGATGTTGAACAACAAGCTACTCTCGAACAAGTACCTATTATTCAACAAAGATCTACCACTGTAGGGGTTTCTTGGACCAATAAATTTAAAAATGGAAACGGTCGAATGCTAACCACCCTAAGCACAAATCGACTTCAAAATAATTTTAGCCGATACAGTGACAATGAAAAGCAAACTGGCGTCTTGTTTGAAAATGATGCGGTGGAACAAGAAACTAAACTTCGTTTAAAAGTCACTCAATTTAACGGAAGTTGGAAATTTGATTACGGCTTTAATATGCAACAAGCTTCCTATGAAAACAATACCCTTGGAATACTTGAAGGATTTAATTACTCAACTTCAATCAACTTCTTCAAATATGGATTTTTTGGAAAAGCAAGTCGTTCTTTTTGGTCAAATCGTTTAAGCCTTGCCTTTGGACTCCGTACCGATGGAGATGGGTATACGAAAGGTTCAAATTTAGCAGATAATATTTCTCCTCGAATTGCAGCTAGCTATCAATTGACTGAGGATCAGCAGTGGAAAATAAACGCTTCTGTTGGACGCTATTTTAAACTTCCTACCTACACAACTTTAGGTTTTCAGAACAATGAAGAAGAATTTATTAACCGCGACAATCGATATACTCAAAGTGACCACTATGTTGTTGGAATTGAATACAATTGGTCTCCTACTTCACGAATAACAGTTGAGGGATTCATTAAAGATTACAGCAATTATCCAGTGTCTGTTTTAGACCAAGTATCTTTGGCAAATAAAGGAGGTGGTTTTGAAGTGCTCGGTAATGAACCTGTCGTAGATACCGGGGAAGGAAAAAGCAAAGGGATCGAGTTTTTATTCCAACAAAAATTAAGTAAAAACTTTTACGGAGTTTTTGCCTATACTTACTTCTTTAGTGAATTTAGCCGTGCCAATGGTCCAATTTTGCCTACTGTTTGGGACAGTAGAAACCTGCTTTCATTTACTGGAGGATACAAACTTAAAAGGAATTGGGAAGTTTCAGTACGTTATCGCTATGCGGGTGAGACTCCTTTTGTACCAACAAACGTTGCTGCAAGTAAAGATTCCTACCCTAGAATTATACTCGACTACAACAGATTGGGGGAGGAAAAGCTTGGTGTATTTAGTCAAGGGGATTTGAGAATTGATAAAAAATGGAATTTCAAAAAACTTTCCTTTAACTTTTATCTAGAGGTGCAAAATTTCTTAGCTCAGGAAGTACCTCGTCCACCTGAATACGGACTAGCCCGAACTAGTGATGGGACAGTTGCCGATCCTCAGACGCTTATTCAAATTGACACCAATCAGACACGTACTCCACTGCCATCCTTTGGTTTTGTCTTTGATTTCTAGAACTTGTTAAGATAAAAATCAGCAACGAGTGCTTGATGGGCTTCGGTTCGTTGATGCCTTGCTTTTTCAAGTACAAGAAGGTCAGTTTGCACTGTATTTTGTTGCTTGGAATAGGTCAATAAAAGACGTTTGATTTCGCTAGTAAAAGTTCCTTTCACTTGGGTAATACGTAATGGAAAAAAGCCATGTTTTTCGGCAATCTCTGCTACGCTATTTGCTTCAGAAATTGGAATAACCAATGAAATTGATCCATTATTTTTCAATAGTGAATGGGCACTGTAAAAAAGTGTTTCATAAGTTAAAAATGCGTTGTTTCTGGCTTGATTTCTTCGCTGTTCAGCAATTGGATATCCCTCATGAAAAAAAGGAGGATTGCAAACAATATGATTGTATTTTTTAACTGTATCTCTATCATACACTTGAAGTGATACTGCCTCACAATTCAATCGATTTGACCACTGACTTTGGGAAAAATTATATTCAGCCTCCTGCGCGGTATCCTTATCCAATTCAATGGCATCAATTTTTAAATTTGGGAAACGCTGAGCCAACATCAATGCAATGAGCCCTGTTCCCGTTCCGATATCCAAAAGATTTGTGTCTGTAGAACTAACATGTGTCCAAGCACCTAACAAAACTCCATCAGTGCCGACTTTCATTGCGCTTTTTGACTGTAAAATTGAAAATTGCTGAAAATTAAATAAAGTGGATTTCATTATTGATATAAATCCAAAAAGCCTTCAGGAAGAACAACAGAAATGTGTTTTTGTTTCCGATCTAACTGCTTAATGAAATCATCGTGTATAGGGATTAAAACTTCACCTTTCTCTGCTTCAATAACAAATAGTGCTTGAGCGGTTTGATCGATTACTTTTTTAATTACGCCAATAGTGGGAATGTCTTCTGAACCAATTGTAAAGCCAATAACCTCGTGGTAGTAAAATTTATTTCCTTCAAGTTTAGGAAGCATAGCCAAAGGAAGGTAAAGATTTTTTTTAATCAGTGTGTCTGCTTCTTCTTCACTGCTAATATCTTCAAATTTAATTCGAAGTAAATTGGATTTTTGTAGTTGGGCACGATCAATAAAAAAAGGAACCAAACGTTGTTGAATTTCAACAAAGATTGATTCCAATCCTATATAATCTTGAGGTGAGTCAGTATCTAACTTTGCAAGAACTTCTCCTTTAAAACTGAATTTCGAAACGATGGTTCCTAAATAGAAACAAGCTTCTTTATTCATGGAAAAATTATTCCGCTGCTTCTTTCTTATCCTCGTCTGCAGGAGTTTCTTCTACTTCCGCTTCAACTTCAGGAGCTTCTTCAGTAGCCTCTTCCTCTTTTGTGTCTTCAGCTGCAGGAGCTTCTTCAGCTGCTGGAGCTTCTTGTACTGCTGCCTCAGCTGCTTCAGCGGCTGCTGCCTCAGCAAGAGCTTCTTCTTCGATTGCCTTTGCATCAGCAATACGCTTCTCATTCACTGCTTTTTCAGCGGCAAGTGCAGCTGCAGCTTTGCTTGCTGCTTCAGAAGTTAAACCTTCTTCTTTAGCTTGTATTTTTGCTTCTTTATCCGCTACCCATGCTTCAAATTTAGCATCTGCTGCTTCTTGAGTTAATGCACCTTTACGCACACCTCCGTTTAGGTGGTGCTTAAGTAAAGCTCCACGGTAAGAAAGTAATGTACGTGCTGTATCTGTTGGTTGTGCCCCGTTTTCTAACCATTTCACTGCATTGTCAATATCGAGTTCTACAGTGGCAGGATTCGTGTTTGGATTGTAAGTACCTAATTTCTCAAGGTAGCGTCCGTCACGTTTTGAACGTGCATCGGCTGCAACTACCCAATAAAATGGTTTTCCTTTTTTTCCGTGGCGTTGTAATCTAATTTTTACAGGCATATCATATTAATTGTGAGCATTCTCGACACTCTGGTTATTAATTCAGGCTGCAAATGTAAACTTTATTTTGAAAATAAATATGCTTTGGAGACGATTCTTTCAATTTATGCCTACACTTAGAGAGCACATCCTTGCACGACAAGATAGAAAAGCCTATTTTTGCGCCCTAATTTATTGACTAGAATCCATGCAAATTACACGAAAAGACGTAGATAAACTTAACGCGAAAGTTTCCATTTCATTAGAGCAAAAAGATTTTTCTGAGAAAGTAGAAAACATTCTTAAAGATTATCGTAAAAATGCCAATATCCCTGGTTTTAGAAAAGGGCACGTTCCAATGGGAATGATCCGTAAACAATATGAAACAGCCGTGACTGCTGATGAAGTCAATAAACTTCTTCAAGACAAACTTAATTCCTATATACAAGAGGAAAAGTTAGACTTGCTTGGAAACCCACTTCCTGTAATGCAAGACGAAATTGATTGGAAAGCTGCTGAACTAAATTTTGAATTTGAACTAGGCTTTGCACCTGAATTTGAAGTTAAAATAAAAAGTAAAAAAGCGGTAACTCAATTCAAAATTGAAGCTGATAAAAAAATGATTGATGAGCAACTTCAGTACATCCAAAAACAATACGGTAAACTCGAATCACAAACCTCAGTAGCTGAAGGGATGGAGTTGACCTTGAAAGTTGAAGATGAAGAAACTGCTCTTGAAAATACACTTACTGTTGAATGGGATCAATTTAAAGGAAAGAAAAACCTTGATGCGCTTAAAGCGACTCCATTAAACGAATCAATCGTTTTGAAAACAAAGGGATTGTTCAAAGAAGATCATGTTTTGGCACGCGCACTGACCACAACTGTTGATAAGCTAGGTGATGCTCCAAAAGAGATAACCCTAACGGTAACAGAGTCTAATAAACGAATTTTAGCAGAATTGGATCAAGAACTCTTTGATCGTCTTTATGAAGCGGGTACAGTTAAAACATTAACAGACTTGAAAGCGAAAATAAAAGAGGGGATTGAAAAACAGTTTGAACAACAAACTGAACAGAAGCTTCTTAATGATGTTACAGATCGCTTGATTGATGAGACAAAATTTGAATTACCAAAAGAATTTTTGATTCGTTGGCTTCAAACAGCTGGAGAAAAACCGCTAAGCGAAGAAGAAGCAAAAGAAGAATACGAGAAATCTGAAAAGGGAATTCGTTATCAATTGATTGAAGGGAATTTAATAAGCAACAACGATTTACAAATCAAGTTTGAAGAACTTCAAGCCTATGCTAAAGATATGATCAAGCAACAAATGGCTCAGTACGGACAAATGAATCCATCTGAAAAAGAATTGGATGATATTGCTGCTCGTATTTTTAGCAATCAAGACGAAACAAAGCGTTTGTCTGATCAGTTGTTGAGTACAAAAATGCTTGATTTCTATAAAGAAAATGCTAACCTAAAAGTAAAGAAAGTAAATTATGAAGCCTTTGTAAAAGAGGCTTATGGTTCAGCCAAATAATTTTGATTACCTTTATTTTAAATAAAAAGAAGAATGGATTTCGGAAAAGAGTTTAAAAAATTTGCCACCAAACAACACGGTGTCAATGCAATGTACTACGATAAAATTACAAGTAGTATGACTCCTTATATCATTGAAGAGCGTCAAATGAATGTTGCTCAAATGGATGTGTTTTCACGTTTGATGATGGATCGGGTTATGTTTTTGGGTACAGCAATCAATGATCAAGTTGCCAATATAATCCAGGCACAGTTGCTTTTTTTACAAAGTGTTGATGCAAAACGGGACATTCAGATGTATATAAATTCTCCCGGAGGTAGTGTATATGCTGGTTTAGGAATCTATGATACCATGCAGTATATAACTCCAGATGTAGCTACAATTTGTACTGGAATGGCTGCGTCAATGGGTGCTGTTTTGTTATGTGCAGGTCAAGCTGGAAAACGTACCGCACTTCCACACTCAAGAGTAATGATTCACCAACCTCTTGGTGGAGCACAAGGGCAAGCATCAGATATTGAAATTACCGCTAGGGAAATTTTAAAACTTAAGGACGAACTTTATCAAATCATTGCCAAACATTCTGGACAATCCTTTGACAAAGTAACCCAAGATTCTGATCGTGATTATTGGATGAAAGCCGATGAAGCAAAGGCTTACGGAATGGTCGACGAAGTTCTCACAAAATAATATTTTTCTATGAGCAACGAAGAGTTATCCTGTTCTTTCTGTGGTCGATCAAAACCACAAACCGAATTGCTCATTGCGGGTCTAGATGCTCATATTTGCGATCGATGTATTGCTCAAGCACACGGTATTGCCTCTGAGGAAAATGCTATTGATGAAGTAATTGAAAGCGAATTTGAACTTAAACCCCCGAAAGAAATAAAGGCTTTTTTAGATCAATTTGTCATTGGACAAACGCAAGCAAAAAAAGTACTTTCAGTAGCCGTTTACAATCACTACAAAAGGATTCTTAATCCTAAAGTTGAAGAGGAAATCGAAATTCAGAAAAGTAACCTTTTATTAGTTGGTCAAACAGGTACAGGGAAAACATTACTCGCTCAAACCATTGCAAAAATGCTTCAATTGCCTCTAGCAATTGTTGATGCAACTATTTTAACTGAGGCGGGTTATGTGGGTGAAGATGTGGAGAGTATTTTGACACGTCTTTTACAAGCTGCTGACTATGATGTTGAAAGAGCACAAAAAGGAATTGTGTTTATTGATGAAATTGATAAAATTGCACGAAAAAGTGATAACCCTTCGATTACTCGTGATGTATCGGGAGAAGGAGTTCAACAAGCCTTGCTGAAATTACTCGAAGGAACAATAGTAAATGTACCACCAAAAGGGGGTAGAAAGCATCCTGACCAAAAATTTATTGAAGTTGACACCTCTAATATTCTCTTTATTGCAGGGGGTGCTTTTGACGGAATTGAACGTGAAATAAACAAACGTCTCAACCTTCAGGCGATTGGATATAAGTCAAAACAAAATCAAACTGAGGAAATTGACCAAGACAATTTACTTCAATATGTAAATCCAAAAGATGTAAAGTCTTTCGGTTTAATTCCTGAAATCATTGGACGACTTCCTGTTCTTACCTACATGCATCCACTTGATAAGGAAACCCTTCGTTCTATTTTAACTGAACCAAAAAATGCATTGACTAAACAGTACGAAAAACTGTTTGAATTAGATGGTATCAGTCTTGAATTTACCAACGGTGCACTGGACTTTATAGTACAAAAAGCATTGGAGTATAATCTTGGTGCAAGAGGACTTCGCTCGCTTTGTGAAGCAATTCTTAACGAAGCTATGTTTGAAATGCCTGGTGGTGAAGAAACACACTTGAAGATAACCAAGGTGTACGCAGAACAACAACTCAAAAAGAGCAATAACGCCACCCTAAAAGCAGTTTCCTAATCATTCAAATTTAGTAGCTCATCCATTAGTTTTCGGTCACTTGACAAGCGTGGTACTTTGTGTTGTCCACCTAATTTCCCTTTGGAGGATAGCCATTGATAAAACAATCCTTTTTTTGCACTATTTACCTTTGGAAATGCCATTGTGATATCCTTATACCTTTTGGCTTCATAGTCAGAATTAAGTGTCTTTAAATGATCGTCTAAGTGTGTGGAAAACGATGTTAAATCTGAAGGGTTTTCTTTAAATTCAATCATCCATTCATGACACCCTTTCTTATTTCCCTCCATAAAAATTGGAGCTACGGTATAATCTAACACTTGTAAATTACATTGTTTAGAGGCAAACTCAATGGCTTTATCCGAGTTTTCAATGACAACTTCTTCACCAAAAACATTGATAAAGTGCTTAGTTCTTCCTGTAATCTGAAAACGATAAGGTGAAATTGATGTAAACTGAATTACATCGCCTATTTTATATCTCCACAAGCCCGCATTCGTCGTAATTACCAAAGTATAACGCACTCCCAATTCAACTTGATTTAGTGGAATAATTGCTTCGTCTGAGGAACCAAATGGAATAAACTCATAGAAAATTCCATAGTCTAGCATCAGTAATAATTCGTCCGAGTTATTTTGATCTTGAATACCAAAAAAACCTTCAGAAGCATTATATATTTCATAAAACTGAACAGGTTTCTCAAAAAACAAATTATTGAACTGTTCACGATAGGGGCGAAAACTTACTCCTCCATGAAAATAGACCTCAATATTAGGCCAAATAGAAGCTATATTGTCTGCTTTTGTCTCCTCGAGTACCCTGTTTAATAAGACCAACATCCATGAGGGAACACCGACAATGCTTGTTACATTTTCTTGTGTACATTCAGCAACAATTGCTTTAAGTTTTGCTTCCCACTCCGGCATCAAAGATACCTTTATGGAAGGTGTGCTATTAAGTTCTGCCCAAAGGGGCATATTGTCAATTATAATTGCAGAAAGATCTCCAAAATAGCTATTGTGGTTTTGATGCAATTCTTGACTTCCTCCCAAACGCAAGCTTTTTCCGTTAAAAAGTTGTGCTTCTGGATTATTGTTGAAATAAAGCGAAAGCATGTCCTTACCCGCTTTGTAGTGGCAGTTTTCAAGGGCTTGATTACTTACTGGAATAAATTTACTTTTCGCATTAGTTGTCCCGCTCGATTTGGCATACCAACGAATGGGTGTTGGCCAAAATAAATTTTCTTCACCCGATCGGCTTAAGTCAATGGTCTGAGTAATGTCTTCGTAGGTGACTATGGGAACGCGTTGAGCAAAATCTCGGTAGTTGTTGATCGATCCATAATCATAACGATAGCCAATCTTTGTGTGCTTTGCTACACCTAATAAATCTTGTAAAAGCTCTTGTTGTACCTCATTGGGGTATTTAAGAAACAATTCAATTTGATGAATTCGCTTTTTTAAAAACCAAGATGCAATAGAATTGAACAGAGGGATCGCCATAGAATCTTTATCTTTATCACAAAAATAATTTATTCCAAGTTATGTTCTCAGGTGTTCTCAAGAAAATGCAAACTGAATTAGGAAATCAAGTGAATTACTACTTGATGCTCGATCATCAATTTATTCAAATGAATCAGTGTATTGACAAAGTGATAGGGTTGAAACTGACGGGTTATCAATGCCTTAATTGCAGTCGAAATGAACCTATTTTTCGCCAAGGATTTTGTAAAAATTGTTTTTTCGAAAGTCCTCAAGCAGGAGATTGGATAATGCGTCCCGAGCTCAGTAAGGCTCATTTAGACATCGAGGATCGTGATTTAGTTTATGAAAAAAAAGTTCAATTACAACCTCACATTGTTTATCTCGCTCTTTCAAGTCATCTAAAAGTAGGGATTACACGAAAATCTCAGCTTCCAACTCGTTGGATTGACCAAGGAGCACACCAAGCAATGACATTACTTGAAGTGCCAAATCGTTATTTAGCAGGTGTGGGTGAAGTAGCTTTAAAAGCCTGTTTTTCGGATAAAACAAACTGGAGAAAGATGTTACAGTTTAATGAAATCCCTGAGATTCATTGGGAGGAACAACGCAACAAAGCAATTGATGCCTTACCCAATGAAATGAAACCTTATATCAGTGAGGAAAGTAGTGTACTTGAACTAAATTTCCCTGTATTGCGTTACCCTGAAAAAGTAAAAAGCCTCAACCTCGTAAAACAAGAGCAATATCAGGGTAGACTAAAAGGGATAAAAGGACAGTATCTAATTTTTGAAGATGATACAGTATTCAATATTCGAGGAAACGAGGGATTACGTGTTGATCTAAACGTCGGCTAGTCTTCTACCGTTTTTTTTGAGCTTGCAACAAGGCGATTTATTTCAGTCAATTCAGCTTTAGTTAAATGACGGTATGTTCCTTCGTCGATATCCAAATGTACGTTCATTATACGAGTCCGTTTTAGAGTAACCACTCGATAATCTAGATACTCACACATTCGACGTATTTGCCGATTGAGTCCTTGCGTAAGAATGATTTTAAATGTTTTCTTGTGTGTTTGTTTGACTTCACAAGGTCGAGTAACCGTATCTAAAATTGGAACACCTTGGCTCATTTTAGCAACAAAATCTTTTGTTATTGGCTTATTTACGGTCACCACATATTCTTTTTCATGTCGATTGCGTGCACGTAAAATCTTATTAACGATATCTCCGTCATTGGTCAAAAAAATAAGTCCTTGGCTTGGCTTATCTAACCTTCCAATTGGGAATATACGAGTAGGAAAATTGATAAAGTCAATGATATTATCTTTTTCAACCCGAGTATCGGTTGTGCATACAATCCCAACAGGCTTGTTAAATGCAATATACACTGGAGCGTCTCCCTTTTGATCGACTGAAATTCCATCCACTGCTATGTGATCATCAGGTGTAACTTTCAAACCCATTTCAACGGTTTTCCCATTTACCGTAATTCGACCTTCATCAATAAGTTTATCAGCAGCACGACGAGAACAATAGCCTATTTCACTTAAATACTTATTGATTCTTACAGGGGTTTGGTTCTCCATGTTAATCGATCTTGATTTCATCACCAATCGCTAAATTAAAACGCTTTCTGAACAAGCTTACAAATAGATAGAGAAAGGGAGTGTCAATTGCAGCAATGAAAATTTTAAAAATAACACTTGATGTGACCAATCCAACAAATAAATCCCATGGCAAAACACCAAATAGGCACAACAATAAAATTACTGTGGTTGAATCGATAAACTGTGAAGCAAAAGTGGAAAAATTATTACGCAACCAAAGGTGTTTTCCTTGCGTTATTTTTTTCCAAAAATGATAAATTTTTATATCGATAAATTGAGCAACCAAATAAGCAATCATTGATGCCAAAACAGCGAGAGGAGATAATGAAAAAACGTTTGAAAACGTGGAGTCATCAATGGGAGAATTTGGAATTGCTGGAACTAGTGTAGCCAACAAAATTATACCAATGGAAAAAAAGGAAGCAAAAATACCAGCTACAACAATCTGATTGGCTTTTTTTTGACCGTATATCTCTGAAATTAAGTCGGTAATTAAAAAGGTAACTGGATAAGGTAAAATACCTACCGACAACTCAAACAAAGGAATTCCAAAAACAGTTAAATCGAATGGTTTCCAAAAAAAGAATTTTTGAAAAATCAGATTAGACACCACCAAAGAGGTGATGAAAAGCGCTGCTAAATAGAGGTAAATTTTCTGGGCAAGCGCCTTGTCTTCTTGTTTCATTTATTAATTAATTTCAAGCGAAAAAGGAAGTCTCACTTGAATATCTGCACCCTTTTTCTGATCGCTTAAGGTACTAATAAATGTTTTTATTTCCGAAGGGAATTGTTTCAAAAGTGCAGTTTCCACACTTCCAAAAGGACCCATCATTGATAAAAAGTCATCAATTTCAGGTTCAATGTTCGGATATGAAGTAAGGTTGTATTCATCGAGTTCAGCAAGTCTAGCTGCTGCAGAAATTGCTTGGTCAAATCCACCTAAACCGTCAATTAGTCCATTTTCTAATGCCTGTGTTCCAGTCCAAACTCTTCCTTGTGCAATTTCTTCAACCTGTTCGAGTGTCATATTACGGCTTTCTGCTACACGTTGTTTAAATGTTTCATATACACTTTCAATTCCTTCTTTAATATTTTTTCGGAAGCTTTCAGATGGTTTTTGAAATAAGCTAAACCCAACAGAATTTTCATGTGTTTTAACGTATTCAGCATTGATACCAATAGATTCTGAAAATTCTTCCATATTAGGTAAGGTAGCAAATACTCCAATAGAACCTGTAATGGTTAGGTCATTTGCGTAAATTTCATCTCCTGCAGTTGCGAGATAATACCCTCCTGAGGCAGCAACATTACCCATCGAAACTACCAATGGTTTTTTTGCCTTTGCATCCATAAGGGCTTTCCAAATAATTTCTGAACTCAAAGCACTACCACCAGGTGAATTAATTCGTAACACAATTGCTTTGACACGTCTATTTTTTACAGCTTCTTCAATTGCCTCTACAAAAACATCTTGACCAATTACACTTTCATTTCCTTCTCCATATAAGATGGGTCCTTGTGCATAAATAACCGCAATATTGTCACGTATTCCTTTTTTATTCAACGAATTAGGTTTAATCCAGTCGTTGATTTCTAGTATGCGAAGTTTTGAATCAGCATCCAAACCAACTGCACTTTTAAGTTTATTTTGGTATTCATCAGCATAAGCTGTTCCATCAACCAAACCATTTTTTAAAGCTTTTTCTGGAAGGGAAGCACCTAAATTTTCTGCAATATCATTCATTTGAGCTTGAGTCATTCCACGAGAAGAAATCATTTCTTTACTAATAGTAGACCAGACAGAATTTAGCAAAGAAGATATTTGAATTCTGTTGTTTTCACTCATTTCACGTTCGAGATATGGCTCTACAGCACTTTTGTATTTTCCATGACGAACAACTTCCATTTTAAACCCATATTTTTCTTGAAAATCTTTGTAGTAAAGAACCTCTGCTGCCAATCCTTTGAGTTCCATTCCTCCTACTGGATTGATAAAAATAGAATCTGAAACTGAAGCGATATAGTACCCCTTTTGAGAATAATAATCCCCAAAGGTATAGACAAATTTTCCTTGATCTTTAAAATCTTGAATGGCTTTTCGAATAGCTTTTGCTTGCGACCAACCCATCGATGGAAATTGGACTTTTAAATCAATTCCTCGAATATTATCATCTGTACTGGCTTTTCGAATAGTACCAATAAGCGAGGAAAAGGGTAAAATATCAGGCGAAAGTCCAAGTGCTTTTTCAAGCTCTTGAGTTGCGGGTACATTTTCTACAAGAGGTAAATCCAAATCAATTTTCAATACACTATTTTCCCTAACCTCAACCGATACTTGTTCTTCTGAAACTGCAATACTAGCAATGCCTGCTATCGCAACCGTAAACAACACACCTAAAAAAATCCATGCGACGATTGTTCCTAATACAGATGCAAGAAAACTCTTAAAAAAATCCATCCTATCTATTTTTTTGTTTTTACATTAATAAGGCGAAAAATGTCTGCTTTTGTTACACTTATAACTGAAAAATTTATTTACCAGTAGTTTTGAATTATAGGAATACTAAGTTTTGTGTAGTTTTGAAAAAAATATGAGCAATGGTATACCTCTCTTTGGGAAGTAATTTGGGTGATCGATATGCACAACTCATTTCAGCAGTTGAACAAATAGCGACTCGTGTAGGTCAAATAGAAAAAATATCACCCATTTACGAAACAGCTGCTTGGGGTTTTGACAGTAGTCCTTTTTATAATGCCTGCCTTTCAGTCAATAGCTCACTTCATCCAAATGAATTGCTTGCGGAAATAATGCTTATTGAACAAGAAATGGGTCGAATTCGATCAGAAGAACAAGGATATCAACCAAGGACAATCGATTTGGATATTCTACTTTTCGATTCTCTACAAATCAATTCAGCTTCTTTGATCATTCCTCATCCTCGAATGGAACTTAGACGATTTATTTTACAACCACTTACTGATATTGCGTCTGAAATAATTCATCCAATCCATCAAAAAAACATCCATACCCTTTTGAGGGAATGTCAAGATTCTTCAGAAATTCAAATGATCTATCAAGATATTACACCTTCGAATACTTTTGAAAAAAATCCCAACACACAATTCCTGCCGTAACGGCAATATTCAAAGAGTGTTTTACTCCTTCTTGCGGAATTTCAATTACTTGTTGAGCAATATCAATAACCTCTTGTTGGACTCCTTTCACTTCATTACCTAAAATAAAGGCAGTTTTAGAAGCTGGTTTTGGTGAGTAGTCATTTAAAAAAACTGCACCTTCAGTTTGTTCAATTGCCCAAACATCAACATTTTGGGTAATCAATTCTCGAATTAGCTCGGTTGTATCCTTACGATATTCCCACGCGACTGATTCTGTTGCACCAAGAGCAGTTTTTTGAATATCACGGTGTGGTGGAATGGCTGTAATTCCGCACAGATAGACACGTTCAATAAAAAATGCATCTGAGGTTCGAAAAACCGACCCTATATTATTGAGACTTCGAATGTTATCTAAGACCAATAACAAAGGTGTTTTAGGTGCCTCTTTGGCTTGCTCAATTGTCTTTCGACTAAGCTCACTGTTTTTGAGTTTTCGATTTTTCATCATACAAAAATAAGGAAGTATTAATTAGCGTTTTAAAAAAGTTAAATAAGGGTTATATTCGCATTGATAGGAAAACAAAAAAACCGTGGCAAAAGAGACTCCATTAATGAAACAATACAACCAGATCAAGGTAAAGTATCCGGACGCTTTGCTTTTGTTTCGTGTTGGAGATTTTTATGAAACATTTGGTAGTGATGCCGTCAGAGCATCAAAGATTTTAGGAATTGTACAAACAAAACGTGGAGCAGGTAGCGTAAGTGAAACTGAACTTGCTGGTTTTCCTCACCATTCCCTAAATACCTACCTCCCTAAACTTGTCAAAGCGGGGTGTAGAGTTGCTATTTGCGATCAGCTTGAAGATCCTAAAATGACAAAAACAATTGTCAAAAGAGGTGTCACTGAATTAGTCACCCCAGGGGTTTCTCTAAATGATGACGTACTGGATCAAAAGAAAAATAATTATCTCGCAGCCGTTGTCCAAGGAAAAAAATTCTGGGGGGTTGCGTTTTTGGATATTTCAACCGGTGATTTTATGGTCAATCAAGGATCACTTGCACAAATTAATCAGTTGATTCAAAAATTTCAGCCTGCTGAAGTACTGACACCCAAACCCTTAAAATCACAATTTTCAACTCATTTTAGCGCTGAACTCAATCCTTTTTATCTTGAAGATTGGGTGTTTCAATCTCAATTTGCCTATGACCTTTTAACTGGTCATTTTAAAACAACAAGCCTAAAAGGGTTTGGACTTGAAGACGAAACTGAAGCAATTATATCTGCTGGAGCAATTCTACACTATCTATCCGAAACTCAACACAATAAACTAGAACATATCCAAGTGATTCAAAAAATTGCCAATGATGACTTTGTTGGTATGGATCGCTTTACCTCCAGAAACCTAGAATTACTCTATTCTACTTCAATTGGAGGGGTTTCTTTGGTTGATGTTATTGACTTTACTTCTACTCCTATGGGTGGTCGATTACTTCGTAATTGGATAAGTTTACCCCTTAAATCAATCTCAAAAATTGAAGCGCGTCACTCCTTGGTCGAAGCGCTCATTCAAGACGATGACTCAAGAACAAAAGTACATGCCCACCTCAACAAAATTTCAGATGTTGAACGTTTAATGGCAAAAATTGCTACCCAAAAAATTAGTCCTCGCGAAATGGTTTTGCTTCGTTATTCGCTTGAAGAAACCAAAGCATTAAAATCTTTACTCGAACAAAACGATTCCAAAGTACTAAACTCATTATCTAAAAATATTCCAGAAACCGAATCCATTTACGAATTGATTTTAAAAACGCTCCAAGAAGATGTCCCTGTGGCAACTTCAAAAGGTGATTTTATTGCTCCCGGTTTTTCCTCTGACTTAGATGAGCTTCGTGATTTACTTAGTTCAGGAAAGAGTAGGTTGGATGAATTACTCAAAAAAGAATCAATTGCCTCTGGTATTTCAACCTTAAAAATAGCGTTCAATAATGTTTTTGGTTACTATATTGAGGTTCGAAATGCACACTTAAACAAGGTGCCTGAGCGTTGGACAAGAAAGCAAACTTTGGTGAATGCTGAACGTTACATCACAGAGGAACTCAAAGAATACGAAAACAAAATTTTAGGAGCAGAAGAAAAAATACAGCAACTCGAACTCCATTTTTACCAAGAATTATTAGACAAATTACAACCCATGTTAGGGGAGCTCAAGAAAACTGCTGTTGCCCTTGCACAAATTGATTGTCTTTTAGGCTTTTCTCTTTTGGCAAAAAAATTCAACTATACCCGTCCAAATTTAGTTGAAGGAGACATCCTTCGTATCACCCATGGGAGACACCCAGTAATAGAACAGCAGCTACCTGTTGGTGAGGTCTATGTGGCAAACGACTTACTTCTCAACCGAGAAGAACAACAAATTATCATGATTACTGGACCCAATATGTCTGGAAAATCTGCACTATTACGACAAACTGCTTTGATAGTGATTTTGGCGCAAATTGGAAGTTTTGTCCCTGCCGATGCAGTTGAAATGGGTGTTGTAGATCATATCTTTACACGAGTTGGTGCTAGTGATAATATGTCCTTAGGAGAATCTACCTTTATGGTTGAAATGAACGAATCTGCTTCTATTCTAAATAATATCACATCAAATAGTTTGGTTCTACTAGATGAAATTGGTCGTGGAACAAGTACCTATGACGGTATTTCAATTGCATGGGCAATTGCCGAATATTTACACCAACACCCTACTCAGCCTAAAACACTTTTTGCAACTCATTACCATGAATTGAATGACATGAGTCAGCGCTTTGATCGAATCAAGAACTTCAATGTGTCTGTAAAGGAACTAAAAGATAGTGTGCTGTTTCTTCGAAAACTTGAAGCTGGAGGAAGTGCACATAGCTTTGGAATTCATGTTGCTAAAATGGCTGGTATGCCTGCTCAAGTTGTCAAAACTGCTGAACGTAAACTCAAATTTTTAGAAAAAAGCCATCAAGAAGACGATAGAAAAGAAGCACTTCAAAAAGATCAAGACCAAATGCAATTGAGTTTTATACAACTTGATGACCCCCTATTGGAAGAAGTTCGCGATGAAATCATCGATCTTGATATCAATACGCTTACTCCAATGGAGGCCTTGATGAAACTCAATACAATCAAAAGGAGATTGGGTGGAAAATTGGAGGAGTAAAAACAAAAAAAAAGTACACAAAAATTAAAATTTATTTTACCTTTGCCAACCAACTGCGAAAGTAGCTCAGGGGTAGAGCATCACCTTGCCAAGGTGAGGGTCGCGGGTTCAAATCCCGTCTTTCGCTCTATACCAATCAATTGCTCGAGTGGTGGAATTGGTAGACACGCCGGACTTAAAATCCTGTGCTCTTTGGGGCGTGCGGGTTCAAGTCCCGCCTCGAGTACAAAACCCTCCTTTTCAGGAGGGTTTTTTGTTATAAATGTGCTATATAATGATGTAAACTATTCTTTTATATGAATGAGTTGCATTTGTGCTGGATCAAATCCTTTACGAGAAGCTTGTCCCATTTCAGCTAATTTGGTGGATAGAAAATCTGTATCAAACTGAAGTTCTCCTATTCCTGCTACATTAAATATAATGTGTGTCAGATTTTGGTAAGCATTTTCTGTTCGATCAATAATTCGATTAAAATTCCATGCTCTGTGTGCTCCTGTCAAAATATTTTTTTCCCACATTGGACGATAAAATTCCATTTCAAATTGTTCGTAATCTGAATTGAGTTGTTCCGCTGGAAAAACAGTAACTACATCACCCACGCTAAGACTATTGGGCTTGGTATAATAAATATTCTCTAGGACATAAGTACGGGTATCTTCTCGTGCATCCATCAAGCTATTCATTCTTCGATCGATAGCGCGATTTGACATTTTCCCTTTATATGCTTTTTTGGCATAGGCTGTAAAGGTTTCTACCGATTGGGCATTCATTTGTGCTTCATCTTTATACACATTGATAATCATATAATCCCCAATTCCTTTGTTTCCTGCTTCACTTAAATCACCACCTTCTAGTCGTTTAAATATATACCAACCCATTTTATCTCCATTTTCGACAGCGAGTTCCATGATTGGTGCTACAAATTTTTCAACAGCTTCATAGTCACTAGACATCCCCTCTTTGACTTGAACCACGTCCATGACAATGATTTGTGCAAAGGAAATACCTGAAACTAGAAATAAACTTAGGGTAAATAATACGTTTTTCATTTTAATTGATTTATGGTTTGTGTATTTAAAATTAATACGTTTTTTTGGTTAATGAAAGAATTCATCGGTTGATTATTTTCATTTGGATAATCAAGCATTAAAAGTTAGCTTTACACTTCGAATTTAATTTAATTACATTTAAATTAACTTTATCAAAAAAACAATTAGCTATGGATGCATATATTTTCGACGCAATCAGAACAGTCCGGGGAAAAGGAAACAAAAAAGGAGCCTTAATTGGATTAACTCCTGCCGAACTAGCGCGTCAAACCTTGAATGAACTTCAACACAAACATCAACTTGATACAACTTTAGTCAATGACGTTATTTTGGGCTGTGTAGGTCAGGTAATGGATCAAGGAGCCAATGTTGCAAAATCTGCTGCTCAGGCTTCTGGATATGGAGATCATTTATGTGGGGTTACTTTAAACCGATTTTGTGGTTCAGGTCTTGAATCGATGAACCAAGCAGCTGCTTATATCAAATCTGGTTTTAGAGAACTTATTGTGGCTGGAGGGGTAGAAAGTATGTCCCGCGTACAAATGGGTTCTGACGGAGGAGGAATGTTTATTGATCCTTCTATGGCAATTCCAGGGAACATTGTTCCTCAAGGAATTTCTGCAGATTTAATTGCATCCAAATATGGATATTCTAGAGAAGCAACTGATGCCTATGCAGTGGAATCACAACGACGTGCTGCAGAAGCAGACGCAAAGGGTTACTTCAAATCAAGAATGATTGTAACTGACCCGAGTGGAATTCCAATTTTAAGTACAGACGAAAACATACGACCTGGCACAACAATTCAATCATTGGCTAGTCTTCAACCTGCATTTCAAATGATGGGAGCGATGGCTGGATTTGATGATGTTGCTATGGACAAATATCCTGAAGTAGAGCACATCGAACACGTTCACCACGCTGGAAACTCATCAGCAATTGTGGATGGTGCTGCTATTTCACTTATTGGAAGTGCTGAAGCAGGTAAGAAAATGGGATTAAAACCACGTTTTAAAATTAGAACTGCAGCCATTGACGGAACAGATCCAACCATTATGTTGACAGGTCCTGCTCCATCCTCTAGAAAAGCACTTAAGCAAGCGGGGATGCAAATTGGAGACATTGATCTTATCGAGGTAAACGAAGCATTTGCTGCTATTCCAATGTTGTTTATGGAAGAAATGGGCGTCGAACCAGACATTGTTAATGTCAATGGAGGGGCAATTGCCATGGGGCACCCACTTGGAGCAACTGGTTGTATGCTTGCCGGAACCCTTATGGACGAGCTTGAAAGAAGAGATCTCAACACTGGACTTATCACATTGTGTATTGCAGGTGGAATGGGAATTGCAACAATTATCGAGCGTGTTTAACCTTTAATCTCATTTAATCAAATGGAAAATAGTAAAGATCAATATTTATCTTTTGTGGTGGATGCAGACGGTGTAGCCACACTCACCATAGATCAAACTAAAGAATCAACCAACCTCTTTTCGGAAGCTTTTATTCTTCGCTATATGGAGGTTGTCCAACAGGCACTTAACGATGCTACCGTAAAAGGGGTTATTGTCACATCTGGCAAGCCTATTTTTATGGCAGGTGCAGATTTACGGGCTCTTTTAAAAGACATGCCAGATAAAAAAGAATTTTTAGATAGCATGTTGGAAATGCACAAAGGGATGCGAGAAATTGAAACCTCTGGAAAACCTTTTGTGGCTGCAATTAACGGAACTGCTCTTGGTGGTGGTCTCGAACTTTGCTTAGCTTGTCATTATCGAATTGCACTCAATTCGACACAAATTAAACTTGGTTTCCCTGAAATCAAAGTCGGACTTTTCCCCGGGGGTGGTGGAACTATAAAAGCTCCTTACCTGATGGGAATACAAAATGCATTGATGTATCTTTTACAAGGTATTGAGGCACGTCCCCAAAAGGCTTTAAAAGATGGATTGATTGACGCGGTGGCAGAAACCCAAGATGAGATGATGGCTGCTGCAAAAGACTATATTTTAAATACCCCTAACCCTATTCAACCTTGGGACAATAAAAAACACCGAATACCTGGTGGTGGTGTATGGACACCAGGGGGAATGCAAACCCTTATGGGGGCATCGGGAAATGTTGGAAAACTTACCCATGGTAATTATCCTGCTGCTCAAAAAATTGTAAAAGTAATTCACGATGGATTACAAATTCCTATCGACCGTGCTTTGGAAATTGAAGCGCGTCACTTTACCCATGTAGCTAATACAAAAGAAGCGAAAAACATGATTCGCACTGGATTCTTTGGTATTCAAGATGCAGCAAAAGGAAAGTCTAGACCAAAAGACCAACCGAAATACGAAATTCAAAAACTCGGTATTTTAGGAGCTGGAATGATGGGAGCTGGAATTGCCTATGTCTCTGCTAAAGTAGGGATGGATGTCGTCTTGAAGGACGTTAGTTTAGAAGGTGCTGAAAAAGGAAAATCCTATTCGATAGCATTGTTAGACAAAGCCATTTCTCGTGGACGTTCTACCGCTGAAAAGAAAGCTGCTTTATTGGATAAAATTACACCAACAGACGATCCAAACGCTGTGAAAGGAAGTGATTTGATCATTGAAGCTGTATTTGAAAATGTGGCTCTAAAAGATAGAGTAACCAAAGAAACAGAAGCTGTTTTGGAGGCTGATAAAATTTATGGTTCAAACACCTCGAGTATACCAATTACCTTACTCGCAAAATCTTCTCAACGTCCAGAAAACTTTATTGGAATTCACTTTTTCTCTCCCGTTGACAAAATGCCTTTGGTAGAAATTATCGTTGGAGAAAAAACATCTGAACGTGCAATTGCAGCTGCTGTTGACTATACAGTAGCCATCAAAAAAGTACCTATTGTGGTGAATGACAGTAGAGGGTTTTTTACCTCACGTTGCTTTGGCACATTTGTCAGTGAAGGTATGTTCTTGTTAGAAGAAGGCGTACCTGCTCCGATGATTGAACGGGTAGCAATTAAAAAAGGAATGCCTGTCGGACCTCTTGCAGTTCACGATGAAGTTTCGCTTACTCTTTCTGTACATGTATTTGAAAGCGATCCCTCTGAAAAAAGAGATTTCGAAAAACGTACCTATAGAATTGTTAAAGACCTAGTAGAAAACCACCAACGAACTGGAAAAAGAGATGGAGCTGGATTCTATGACTATCCAAAAGGAGGACAAAAGAAACTTTGGAGCGGATTAAAAACAATCTTCTCTCCAGACGTAAATGCAGTTTCTGAGGATATTGTGAGTAAACGATTAATGCATCGTCAAGCACTTGAAAGCTACCGTTGTCTTGACGAAGGAGTCTTGCGTTCTACGACCGATGGAGACATTGGATCAATTATGGGATGGGGATTCCCTATTTTTACTGGGGGAGCACTTTCTTACATTGACTATGTAGGGATGGATCACTTTATTGCAGACTGTGATGCTTTCAACAAACAATACGGAGGGCATTGGGAAATACCTCAAAGCCTGAGAGATTTGGCAAAAAACAACAAGTCAATTCACGATTTCGGAAAATAGTTTTTCTTCCCATCGTTTTATATATACCGCTTTCTTTTGAAAGCGGTTTTTTTGTCTCATAACCAAACTTAAATAAAAACAAAAACAAAGTAGTACTCTAAAATAGAAGATAAAAATAAAGTACTAACGTATTTATTTTCAATAGACTACATCTAATTTTCTTTAATATAATTCACCCCCCCTCCCCCCACGGGGGGGGAATGCGGATGGAAAAACCATAAATCAAGCCTTAGAACCAGAAGGTAAGATGGAACGAGTCGGTTTCATAAGTAGGTTAGTCCCCCGCTTTATGCGGGGGCTTATCTATTTATTTAGTTTTGTGTTCAAATTGGTCAAAAATAATCCGATTGACCACCTCTGCATGGTGTTTTATTTGTTCTTGGTCAAATACATCCGATCCATATTGACTTTTAAGAAGTTGTTCCAACGCAAAAAAACTACTTGAAGCACCCAAAATAATAGAAATAAAGTTAGGTCTTGGAATGGTTTTAAACTCTTTAAGAGAATCCATTGGAGACTCAATGCTTTTTTCTCCAAACCAAATAAGTGGATTAAATAGTTTATCAATCAAATACTGAGAGCGCCAACTTTTTTGTCCCATTTCTTGAGCTAGTATTTTGTAAAGAGCTGGATTTTCTGCCAAAAAATAAATGTATTGAGTGACATAGGCACGCATTACAGGAATCCCCTCAAGTGCGTTATACTCAAGCTGTATGGCATGGAATCTTTCGACAAGTTTGTCTCCCAAAAATTCCATGGCTTTTTCCCATAAATCCCTTTTGTTTTCAAAACGATAACTCATCACAGGATTGGTTACTCCCAAACTTTGCGCGATGTCTTTGAGGTGCGTTCCTCCATATCCTTCCTCAGAAAAGACCTGTAAAGCCGCTTCTAAAATAGTGTTTAGAGGTAGGGTATTGGAAAGACTTGGGCGTCCGGGTTTCCTTTTAACCATTCAATAAAAATTATATCGTCTATTTATTTTTGAAGTTCCTTTGCAACGGCTTCTACCTGTTCCATAACGCGCAACAAATTACCACCCCAAATTTTTTCAATTTCTTCTTGGGTATATCCTCTTTTGACCAATTCTTTGGTTACATTGAGTGTTTCAGAAGCATCTTGCCATCCTTCAATTCCACCACCTCCATCAAAATCTGAGCTTATCCCCACATGATCGATGCCTATTTTTTCTTTTATATAATCGATATGATCAACAAAATCACTGACCGAAACTGGAGGGTGTGTTTGCTTTACCGCTTCCATTTCTGCTGCTGCCAATTCCAATAGTTCGTTGCGTTGTTCGATATACGATTGAAGTGCATCAAATTCAAGTGCACGCATTTGATATTTATCCAATACCTCAATTCCGTGTTTTTCACCCACCACTTTTAATACAGAATCCTTTGCTGCATTATAAGCATTGTGTTTTTCGGTATTTAAATAGGAGCTAAATGCCACTGTTTGAACAACTCCTCCACTTTCTTTTACCCATTGTAGTTGCTCGTCGTCGAGGTTTCTCGAATGATCACAAAGTGCTCTGGCAGAAGAGTGCGAAGCAATAATAGGTGCTTTGGATTGCATTGCCATCTGACGAATAGCTTCTTTTGAAGGATGCGAAATATCAACCATGATTCCATGGTAATTCATTTGATCAATTACCTGTTTGCCAAACTCGCTCAATCCATTGTGAAGATATATTCCGTCTTTTTCTCCAGTATTGGAGTCAGACAGTTGGCTATGTCCATTATGAGCAAGTGACATATAGCGTGCTCCTCTGTCATAAAATCGTTTTACATTTTCGATATCTTCCCCAAGTGGATAGGCGTTTTCTACTCCAATCATCGCTACTTTTTTCCCGCTTTTCCAAATTCTTCTTACATCCTCTGCAGTACGTGCAAGCTCAATTTGCTCGGGAGCAAAATCATTGACCAGTTGATGAATTGCAGTGAATTTTGCGTCTGCATTTTCTGCCGCTTTTTGATATCCTTCTAAAGTTAATTCAGCCTGTCCTGTATAGACAATAAACCAGGCAACATCAAGTCCCCCAGCATTCATATTGGGTAAATTTACTTGGGATTTTGTTTGCTGCGAATAATTGATTGAATCCGTAAAGTTGCCAACGTTTATATCGTCGTGGGTATCAATTGTAATAACCTCCGAATGAATACGTGCTGCTTCGCTACTTAAGTTTTGCTTATTTTGGGTGGTACAACTCAGTGTAAAGATGAGTATTATAAAGAAAATAGAGGGATAGGTTGGATTCATTTTAGTATAATTATGTGAAATTTTTTTCAATTTAAGAAGATTTATTCTTTCTTTAGATAACTTTATACAAGTAAGCCCATAAACCGAGCATAAACCGAGCAAAAACCGAGCAAAAACCAAATAAAATCAAAATGAATAAACTATTACAGTGGTCGCTAACAGCAGCTTTAGCAGGCTTTCTCTTTGGATTTGATACAGTTGTTATTTCAGGAGCCGACCAAAAACTTCAAACACTTTGGGGTTCCTCCGATTTTTTTCACGGAACAGTTGTTATCGCAATGGCACTTTGGGGAACAGTTGTTGGAGCAATTTTCGGGGGTATTCCCACCCGAAAAATAGGACGTAAAAATACCTTATTGTGGATTGGTATTTTATATAGTCTTTCCGCGGTTGGTTCTGCCTTAGCGAACGACCCATGGGTGTTTGCTTTATTTCGTTTTATCGGTGGATTGGGGGTTGGAGCTTCTACAATTGCTGCTCCTGCTTATATTTCAGAAATTGCCCCCGCAAAAGACAGAGGACGATTTGTGGGTTTATACCAATTCAATATTGTCTTTGGAATTTTAGTTGCCTTTATCTCTAACTATGCACTTAGCGGATTGGGTGAAAACTCGTGGAGATTTATGGTAGGAATTGAAGCCGTTCCAGCCATTATTTACACCCTTTTTGTTCTTGGTATCCCAAAAAGTCCACGCTGGTTGTATATCCAAGGAAAAAAAGAAGAAGCTGAAGAAATTATTCACTCAGCCTATGCTTCAGAAGATGCAAAACTATTGATTCAAGAAATATCTTCAGACAGTGAAAAAGCTCCTTCAAACGAAAGTATTTTTGCAAAAAAATACCGCTTTATCCTCAGCCTTGCTTTTTTGATTGCCTTTTTTAATCAATTTTCAGGAATCAATGCATTCCTCTATTATGCTCCTCGAATTTTTGAAGAAGGTGGTCTAGGAGAAAGTACAGCATTGCTTAGTAGTGTAGGAATTGGTTTAATCAACTTGATTTTTACCCTTATTGGAATCAACCTAATTGACCGTTTAGGAAGAAAAATATTGATGTATATCGGCTCCATTGGGTATATCATTTCCCTTTCTATGATTGCAGCTTCATTTTTGTTTCAGTGGGAAGGTTTGGCGCTGCCCTTATTTTTATTTCTTTTTATTGCCTCACATGCTATTGGTCAAGGTGCTGTGATATGGGTATTTATTTCTGAAATTTACCCCAACCACCTCCGTAGTTCAGGACAGTCTTTTGGCACCTCAACCCACTGGGTATTGGCAGCAATTATTCCTTCTTTGGTCCCTGTTTTATTTGGACTAATTGGTGCAGGGGTAGTTTTTGGCTTTTTTGCCTTTATGATGGTATTTCAGCTGCTATTTGTTTATTTTTGGATGCCCGAAACGAAAGGTGTTTCACTCGAATCACTCAGTAAACAATTAATTAAGTAAGAATGAAAAAATATATCTTTTTCCTACTGAGTATTTTTTTAATTTCTTGTGACGTAACAAACTCAAACAAAAATGCTATGCATAGCGATACCAACTATAGACCAAGTTTTCATTTTACACCTGCCGAAAATTGGATGAATGATCCAAATGGAATGTTTTATTTAGACGGAACATACCATCTCTATTTTCAATATTATCCAGATTCAAATGTGTGGGGTCCAATGCACTGGGGACATGCTACAAGTAAAAATTTGGTGGATTGGAAAGAACATCCTATTGCGCTTTATCCAGATGAACATGGATATATTTTCTCAGGAAGTGCAGTGGTTGATTACCAAAACACCTCAGGTTTGGGTACTTCTGAAAACCCACCCATAGTGGCAATTTTTACCCACCACGACCCCGAAAAAGCAAAAGCTGAAAAAATCGATGTAGAAACACAAGGTATTGCCTATTCACTTGATCAAGGAATGACTTGGACAAAATACGAAGGAAATCCTGTGATTAAAAACCCCGATATCCGAGATTTTAGAGACCCTAAAGTGTTTTGGGATGATACCAATTCACAATGGGTTATGGTATTAGCAGCACAAAAAAAAGTAATGTTTTATTCTTCTCCCAACCTAAAAGATTGGGAACTACTTTCAGATTTTGGTGAGACAATTGGTCATCATGGAGGTGTTTGGGAATGTCCAGATTTATTCCCTCTAAAAATTGAATCAACTGGAGAAACCAAATGGGTTTTATTGGTAAGTATCAATCCTGGAGGACCAAACGAAGGAAGTGCAACCCAATATTTTGTTGGTGATTTTGATGGTAATACATTTCGTTTAGACCCAACATTTAAATCACAACTCGATAAAGAAAATAATTTTTGGGTAGATTTTGGACGTGATAATTATGCAGGAGTAACTTGGCAAAATACAGAGCGTTCTAATGGAAATAAGCTCTTTATTGGATGGATGTCAAATTGGGATTATGCAACCAAAGTTCCTACCACGACCTGGAGAAGCGCAATGACCATTGCTCGTGAACTTCAATTGCATAAAGATGAAAATGGATTTCGTTTGCATTCTATTCCCGCAACAGAACTCGATGCGCGATTTGAAGAAATTATCAATTTGAATCAAACAAAAGTTACAGCACAAAAAACACTTGTTGAAGCTCCAACGGTTGAATTACACAAAAGTAAAATCGAAATGACAATTACACTCCAACAAGATACGGATATTGAATTTAAGTTGTCAAACAGTGCAAATAATTCACTTGCCTTTGGACTGGATGCGTCAGAGAATGAATACTATGTTGATCGACGAAAATCTGGGAAATTGGATTTCGCTGATAAATTTGCACACCGTTTATCCGTAATGCCTCGAGTTTCCACTACAAACACAATTCAAGCGACGCTTTATATCGACAAAACATCCATTGAACTGTTTTGGGATAATGGGAAAAATGTGATGACCGAAATCTTTTTTCCTGACACTCCTTTTACACAACTCAGTGTGACTACATCAAACGAAATCGAACTAACTCATTTTACCATTGACCAACTCAACTAAAACACCCGCCACTGTGGTATGCTTTGGTGAAGTTCTTTGGGATGTTTTTCCCGAAGGAGAAAAGATTGGAGGCGCGCCTCTCAATGTTGCACTTCGGCTAAATACGTTGGGTGTAAAAACATTTATTGCAAGTCAAATTGGAAAAGATCCTCTTGGAAAGCGACTGATCAAATTCGTACAAGAAAACAAGTTGGACACCTCTTTGATTCAACATTCATCTGATTTTTCTACTGGAGTTGTCAATGTATCACTGGATACCAATGGATCTGCATCCTATGAAATTGAGCATCCAGCAGCATGGGATAAAATTGAACCATCAGCTGAGTGGATAGATGTAGTTTCTACTTCTTCTGTTTTTTTATTTGGTAGTTTGGTTGCACGTGATACAGTTTCTAAAAACACTTTAAATACATTATTGCCTCATGCTAATTTTAAAGTTTTTGACGTAAATCTTCGTTCACCTCACTACAGTTATTCGTTACTTGAAGAATTGATTTCTCAGGCAGATTTTATAAAATTTAATGATGATGAACTTGATGAAATCAGTAAACACTTCGGTTGTCAATCAAGCCAATTGGAAGATCAATTAGCATATATGGCATTACATACAAAAGCCACCTATATCTGTGTGACCAAAGGAGGAGATGGAGCAATGCTCTATCATGAAGGAAATTACTACAACCAACATGGTTTTCCCATTGAAGTGGTGGATACTGTTGGAGCTGGAGATTCTTTTTTGGCAACACTATTGGAAGGGATACTGACAAAACGCAAGCTGAATGATGCACTGAAACGAGCTTGTGCTATGGGTGCTTTAGTCGCTGGAAGTGCAGGAGCAAATGCACAAATTAGTGAAGCTACCTTGATGGATTATATCGCGCAATTTACCTAAACGTAGATTTAGTATCTTAGCTAAAAAAATAAAACTTGATTGATTTTATACCCTCCAACTGTGAAAATTTAACCACAGACGAAGCCCTTCAAAAATACCTCTCCCCTGAGGGTGTTTTATATCTTGTGATGCACCGTCCACAAGTAAATAATGCTTTCAATGGAGCGCAAATCGAACGCTTACTTGATGCTCTTGACCAAGCAGCTGAGGACGAAAAAGTGAAAGTACTTGTTCTGGCTGGGTCTGGAAAACATTTTTGTGCAGGAGGAGATATCAACTATATGCGAAGCAATGGAGAGGCATCTTTTGATGAAAATAAATTAGAAGCAATCAATCTTGCTACACTGATGAATCAATTGCATGAATTTCCAAAACCAACCATCGCTCGCGTTCACGGAGCTGTTTTTGGAGGTGGAGTTGGCTTGGTGTGTTGTTGTGATATGGCTTTTGGTTCAACCGATACAAAAATTTGCTTAAGTGAAGTAAAAATTGGAATGGTTCCAGCAACCATTGGTCCATATGTAATTAAAGCAATTGGTCTGAGAAACGCGCATCGCTTTATGCTTTCTGCAGAAGAAGTCATTGGAGAAGAAACGGTTAAAAATAAATTTTTACACGGGATATATCCAAGTGAAGAACGTGATGAGTTTATTCGTGATCTCGCCAAAAAAATAAGTCTAAATGGACCAAATGCAGTTCAAATTTCAAAAGCACTACTGCTTAATTTAGCCTATCAAAATCCAAGTGACGAAGTAATTGACTATACTGCAGAGATTATTGCAAATGTCAGAGAATCAGACGAAGGAAAAGAAGGACTGACTGCTTTTTTAGAAAAGAGAAAACCAAATTTCTAATTGATTTTCCACAAATTTAAGGTTGTGTAATATAGGTTACAAAAAAAGTGACTAAGTCGATTTACCTTTGAGGAAATTAAAAACACAACTTATGTCATTACTCAATTTACTATTCAAAAGTCAAGCCTCAAACGATGTAATCAATCGTCTAAGCAGAGAGGAGTTCAAGACCAAAATAGCAGGAAAAAAAATACAACTAGTGGATGTACGTACAGCTGGAGAATTTCAGATGGGTCATATCAAAAATGCAATAAATCTGGATTTTTTTAATCAAACAGCTTTTCGTTCGGGAGTAGAAAAACTCAAAAAAGAGGAAGCAGTTTATGTGTATTGTCGATCTGGAAACCGAAGTCAAAGTGCCGCTGGTTTGATGGCTAAAATGGGATTTACAGAAATCTATGATTTAAAAAACGGCTACATGAATTGGTAACATTAGCTAAATTTAAAAAAAGAAATCCCTTAACTCTAATCGTTAGAAGTTAAGGGATTTTTAGTACCTCGGGTGGGAATCGAACCCACACTCCCGAAAGAACTGGATTTTGAATCCAGCGCGTCTACCAGTTCCGCCACCGAGGCATAGTGGGGTCAAAATTAATCAAATAATTGATATTGCCTAAAAATCCTAGTGTATAAAACGACAAAAAGCGAAATATTGCCTACATTTGCAGTCCTATAAATTATTGGGTAAGCTAGACAAATAACAAAGTCATGACAGAAGCGAAAATATTTAGTTGTACACAGAGTGAAGAATTAGCACAACGTATCGCGAAACACTTCGGTATTCCTATGGGTAAGGTTGCTTTTTCACGTTACAGTGACGGAGAATTTCAACCTTCATTTGAAGAATCTGTTCGAGGCTCCCGCGTATTTATTATAGGTTCTACCCATCCAAGTTCGAATAATCTGATGGAAATGTTGTTGATGCTAGATGCTGCAAAACGAGCTTCAGCTAGACACATTACTGCCGTTATTCCTTATTTTGGTTGGGCACGTCAAGACAGAAAAGATAAGCCTCGAGTTCCAATAGGAGCTAAAATGATTGCAAAAATATTAGAAACTGCTGGTGCCACACGAATTATTACTATGGATTTACATGCAGATCAAATTCAAGGGTTTTTCGAAAAACCTGTTGATCACCTTTTTGCTTCAACCATTTTTGTTCCTCATTTAGAAAAAATGAATTTGGATAATTTAACCATTGCTTCACCTGATATGGGTGGTTCAAAAAGAGCCTATGCCTATTCAAAGTTTTTGAAAAGCGATGTGGTTATTTGTTACAAACAACGCCAAAAAGCAAATGTCATTTCCCATATGGAATTGATCGGTGAGGTAGAAGGAAAAAATGTGGTGTTGGTAGATGACATGGTAGATACTGCCGGAACATTAACCAAAGCAGCAGAGTTGATGATTCAGCGAGGTGCAAAATCAGTTCGTGCAATTTGTACCCACGGTATTTTATCTGGAAACGCACACGAACGAATTGAAAATTCACTCTTGGAAGAGCTTATCATTACTGATACAATTCCACAAACAAAGACGAACCCCAAAATCAAAGTGTTGAGCTGTGATGAATTATTTGCTTCAACGATGCAAAATGTTCACCTCAACAAATCTATTCACGAAAACTTTATCAATTAAATAAACAATGAAATCTATTACAATTAAAGGATCGAAAAGAGAAATCGTAGGCAAGAAGTCAACTAAAGCCTTACGTAATGCTGATATGGTTCCCTGTGTTTTGTATGGTGAAAATGAGCCATTACATTTCGCAGCGAAAGAACTTGATTTCAGCAAACTTGTGTACACACCAAATGCACACACCGTAGTGATTAAACTTGAAGACGGAGACTACAATGCCGTTATACAAGACATTCAGTTTCACCCAGTGAGTGATTCAATTCTTCACGTGGACTTTTACCAGCTAAATGAGGGTAAAGAAATTTCCATGAACATCCCAGTTCAAGTTGAAGGAGCTGCTCCTGGTGTATTAAATAGTGGTGGTACGCTAATTTTGAATAAACGTAAATTACGTGTTCGTGCACTTCCAGGAAATCTTCCTGATATGATTGTCGCTAATATTTCTGGATTGAAATTAGGGAATAAATTGTATACAAAAGAATTACAGTCTGATGACTATACTCTTCTTCACCCAGACAACACTGTTGTTTGCCAAGTGAAAACTTCTAGAGCATCAATGAAAGATTCAGTAGAGCAAGTTGAATTGGATACCGATCAAGAAGGTGGTGATGACAACACCGAAGAAACAGCAGCAGAATAAATTTTATTGCTTCTGACGAATTAAAAAGCATTTGTGGGACAACTCCAAATGCTTTTTTTTATTTTTAGTTCGTCATGGGAATATTAAAATGCTTGTTTAATTTTAAACAGAATTCAAAAACAGGAGATTTGCAAAAATTCTTACTTGTTGGCTTAGGTAATATTGGCAGTGAATACCAACACACCAGACACAACATTGGGTTTGATGTATTGGACCATATTGCAGAAAAACAATCACTCTCTTTTGAAGATTTACGCTATGGCGCTTTAACCAAAATACGTCATAAAGGGAAAACACTTTTCTTACTCAAGCCTGCAACTTTTATGAATAATAGCGGAAAAGCTGTTCGTTATTGGGCGCTAAAGGAAAATATCCCGTTGCAGAATATTCTTATCATTACAGATGATTTGAATTTACCATTTGGTACACTTCGACTCAAAACAAAAGGAAGCGATGGAGGTCACAATGGACTGAAAGACATCCAAGCTCAACTTAATACCAGTAACTATCCACGATTACGTTTTGGAATTCACTTAGAAAATAAAGGGTTTGACACCGTTGATTTTGTTTTAGGAAAATGGTCAAATGACGAAAAAGCACTACTCGAAAAAAGACTTGATCTACTGCAAGAGATGATCTATTCTTTTGTCAGCAGCGGAGCTGTTGAAACGATGAATGCCTTTAACGGAAAATAAAATTAATTGACCGTTTGAAAGTAGGATATATTCGATTCTGAAATATTTCCCTGACTATCCGTAGTCCTAACCATCCAATAGTAAGTGCTTAAAGTCTCTACATCGATAAAATAGGTGGTGGTTTGTCCTTGGGTAATTAAGTTCAACTGATCGGCAGTGTCACCGAAAAACAATTCAAATTTTTCAATGTCATTGTCTAAGTCAGTACCCGACCAAATCAATTGAATTTGACCATTCTCACGAGAGACAATAGAATTGTTAGGAGGATAAATCAATTTTGCCGGAAAAGGAATGAAATACAATTGTTGATCTCCTTCTAAATAAAATGCATTTACTGCACTTTTTGTTTGCTCTGAGCTAGCAATAGAACTAGTGATTACCCACCACGAATAAGGAAACCCCCTATCAAGTGATAAATTTGCCTGTGTATTTTGTTCAACTGTTTTTTGAGTCATCGCCCTTGTTTCTTCATTTTGAACCACAACAAGGTAAGAGTCTGTATTTGCCGCTTCAAACCAACTAAAGTTTATAGAAGATTTTTCTGCCGTAACCAAACCATCAAGACAAGTAGTGTTGTCGGCTGGTAATTGAAGTATAGCGGCTGCTGGTGGTGGAATTGGAGGCTTACATCCAATTGACAAAAGTGCAATCACAAGGCTAGAGATTGTCAGTAATTTTCTCATTGTTTTATAAACTTGACTGTTTTTGCAAGGTTTGCAGTATTAATTTTTAAAATATAGTTTCCTGTGGAAAGTTTGCTTACATCAATAACGACGCGTCTGTCATTTCCGTTAAAGTTAAATTCTTGTCCAAATAAAAAGTTTCCATTTAAATCGTACCCATCAATATATCCTGAATTTTCAACTCCTCCAACAAGAACATTCAACTGCTCTCTAGCAGGATTTGGATAAAATGTAGAAGGTTTATTAACATAAATAAATTCCTCATAAACTCCTTGACAACTCAATTCTGTATAAACACGAACAATATTTAAACCGTTTTTCAAACTGACTATTTTCTGAGAAGATCGAGTGACTTCTACTTTTCCATTGACCTCAACTTGATAACTCTGACTTCCATCTAAATCGAGTATAGCTTCTGTCTTTTCGGTATTCAATTGGGCAGAAACAGTCAATTGATCAGGCTCTGAAATTGTAGTACTAAAACAACGCTCAAACCCCTCTAAATAAGGGGTTGTAATGCAAATTAAATAATCTCCATTTTGAAGATTATCTACAAGCAAAGGTGAATTCCATTCAAAACTCGTGTTTCTCACAAACCCGTTTGGTCCTGTAATTTGAGTATCATAGGAGTAATTTGCAGTAGCGCTGATACGAATCAACCCATTGTTTTGAGTAATACAACTTTCATCTGATTTGGATAAGACAAAGTTGAGTTCAGAGTCTATATCACACACATCTCCCTGACCATCTTGGTCCGTATCTAATTGATCAGGATTTGTAATATAGGGACAATTGTCTGAAATATTTGGGAAGAAATCAAAATCGTCATTTTGTAAAATTTCACCCTCCAAACACATCAATAGTTCGACTGACTCAAGCGTTCCTTGATCTTGAGAATAGTTATCAGTAATTAAAATCTTCCAAGTCCCACTAGCTACAGTTCCATACAAGGAAGAAAAGTCATTAACAGGCTTAAAGCTGCCTGTAAAAGGTGCATTTCCTTGATTGATACGAGTTTCTGCTTCATTGTCAAATACTGTATTTTGGTAATCATTTGAAGCTCCTCCAATTTGATCAGAAAGAATAAACTGTTCGTTGTTTGGACTAACTAAGACAAGTGTGAGATCACTCACAAAAGGATGAGCTATATTTACTTTCACGTCTAAATCTGCAATTGGAATTGCATCGACAACATTGAATGTAAATTGTGTCGTTTCAGGATTATCATTGACTGAATCAGAAATAACTCGAGGAAGATTTTGAGTTGTATAAGAATTGCACGATATATATCCAGTAGCAAACTGCCTTGACTCACTAAAATCACTTTCTCCACATTCGTTTTTACTTTTCACTCGCCAATAATAGGTTTTACTGCCTTCTAATTCACTGTAATCAAATTGATTCGATTGAAGTTCTTGATTTACCAAGAGAAAAGAAAAATCAGATGATTCACTGAGTTGAAAAATATAGGTGTCAGCTTCAATTACTTCCTCCCATGAAAACATGACGCGTTTGAATATTTCTTCTGCAGCATTGTTTGGACTTAGTAAAGTTGGGATTGGAATTGGGAAGGTAAAAAACTGATTGTAGAATGTTTGGGTCTCAGTAAGCTGCCCCGATGTAGCTACAAGCGTAGAAGAATTGAATCCTTTATTTCCGTTGGAGTTAATAAGTAAGGTACCTGTTTGCTGGTCAGCAGTAAACTCAGAAACAGACAATTCAGCTTGAACAGCTTCTGGTAAGTCAGTAACCGATAGTGATACTGGAAATGTAACCGCACCAAAAACATTGAGTTTATAGGTGTATGATATTGTCGTGGATTGGCAACTTGTTTTATCAACTTCGTTAAAAGTTACAGCAAAAGAACGTGTTTGAATTTCAAAATTTACAGTGTTAACGGAAAAGTAGATATTCCCTACAGGCACTATTTTTAATCGTGCTTCTGTCGTTTCTAAATTCTCTGGAACTACAATGGTTGTTTTTCCTGAGTTGGGAATATTTTCAGCAAGTAAGTAATCAAAATTTAGTCCTCCGTCAAGAGATAAGTAAATAGAAACTGCTTCTGTGTTTATAGGAGCAATATTGGTGTTTCCAACGTTCCATTCAATAATTTCATTTCCACCTGTTTTCCAAATAATACCAGTTTCAGCTTGGGAAATTATTTCAAATGCGCTGCTGTTCTCAGCCACTGTTAGTGTGAGTCTATCTTGTGTGGCAAAGCCTACCCCATTTGGAGTTTCTTGATTTCTATCTCGAACAGTAACTCCCCACTCAATTGTTCTTCCGACATTGGAAACTGATTCCCAATTGTCATTAAGACCAGGGTTAGTTTGTGTCAATTGACCATTTAATACACTTGAAAGTCGGGGGATCATACGATATGGACTTGGTCCAGGTGGTAAAGAACGGTTTGTGCTTCCAAGAATTAAATCAGGACCAAAACTAGAAGACAATACCCTACCAGAATCTAATTGCTCCCAACAGTAAGTGATTACATCTCCGTCCACATCATTTGCAGTTGCTGTGAGTAAATATGGAGTTCCTTTGGGAATAAAATAATCTGATCCTGCATTAACCTCTGGAAAATTATTTTCTACTTCAGTTAAGACACCACATGAAGTTGAATCAAGGTAATTTTCAATGAGTTGAATACTATGAAAATGAAAGTATGGGTCACTGTGACGTTGTGAATTTTGTCCTCCAACAATTCCAGCATAAGACATTATGGTTGATCCACTTCCAGGCTCACTATTAACTCCTGTAAATTCTTCTTCATGAGAAAAAGTATGATAAGACCCAAGTTGATGTCCAACTTCGTGTGCCACAAAATCAATATCGAAATAATCATTTAAAAAAGTACCTGGACTGCCGTTAGTTGATTCAAATGAATGTGTCGAAAAAGCTCCTCCTTTTAGATTATCCCGACATACTGATCCAATTGCACCTGCATTACCATTGGGTGATCCGACATTAAATAAGTGCCCAATATCATAATTTTCAGCTCCTAATTCATTTGTGAATAAATCTTGTGTTTCTTGATTTAAATCATCCGTAAATGGATCTGTTTGAGAATCTGTATACATATAGTTTTCATCGGTCACAACTACAAAGCGAGTAGAAATATCAACCTCCAATACTTCGTTCAGTCTATTAACCGTACTAATTACGGCAGCAAATGCATCTTCACTATTTGTTCCATTTGTGTCATCATCGTCACCCCATAAAGCAGTATATTCTGCAGACCCTGTGACTGCAAATCGATAGGTTCGTAAAGTAGGTGGCCCATTGGCAGATCGTGAAGTAGCTGGTTGTTGGAAATCTATATTGACTTTATCTGATGGAGTCTTACAAGCCAATCGCTCATAATCTTCATACATTCCCTGACGTCGTTTGTAAAAAATATGATCTTTTTTAGAATGTCTTTCTGGTTGTAAAAAATAGAGTCCGTTGGGAAATCTAAACATCCCACTAACTCCTTGAGGAGAAACCGTAATCCGTAGGCTTACCACTTTTCTTTTTACACTAAAACCACGAAACGTTTGAATATTTGGATGCGCTAAAGCGACTTCCTCAGACATTACTTGAACAGGCTGAAGTTGAAATGCTTCCAATTCATTGTTTTCATTGGGAAAATATAAGACAATATCTTTTGCTTTTGAAATACTTCTTTCAGATGGCAAAGCGATCGATTTTCGTATTGAAGTTAAATCAAGGGACAAGTGTGTGACTTTTTCGTAATCATCCAGTGTAGAAAAATCTGATTTATTAAATTTTGCTTGTGACTGTATATCCCAATATTGCTGTGCATGAATTCCTAACGAACACAAAAAGAATAAAGTAAAAAATAGGACTCTCAAATGAATAAAATATTAATTAACTCCAGTAAAAATGGCAAAGTATTAACGAAAATCCTACTTTTACCTAACAATAAAATTTCATCTTTATTAAGTGGAGGTCGTCTCAAATATAAAAAATTATACCTTAACTCAGGCATGTTCTCTAACAATTGGAACATTTGATGGTGTCCATTTAGGTCACCGTAAAATAATCCAACGACTTGTAAGCTCTGCAAAAGACAAAAATTTACTAGCTGTTGTTCTTACTTTTTTTCCTCATCCAAGAATGGTCTTACAACCAGACAGCGATATTCGCTTGATTGATACCTTGGAGGAAAAGAAAAAAATATTAGCCTCCTTAGGAGTTGATGTACTTGTTATTCATCCATTTTCAAAAAGTTTTTCAAGACAATCTTCTTCGAAGTTTATCCGTGATGTTTTGGTAGAAAAATTTAAGTTAAAACACCTAATAATTGGTTACGATCATCGTTTTGGTAGGAACCGTGAAGCTAACGTAGAAGATTTAATTCAAGCAGGAGAAACCTATAATTTTGAAGTTGAAAAAATCGAAGCTCAAGAGATTGAATCGGTCAATGTGAGTTCAACCAAAGTTCGTAATGCACTAGAAAATGGTGATATTGAAAAAGCAACCGAATATCTTCACCGTCCATTTAAAATTAGCGGTAAAGTTATTGAGGGGAATGGTTTGGGTCGAACAATTTATTTTCCTACGGCAAACATACTAATTGAAGAAGACTATAAATTACTTCCTCGTGATGGTGTTTATTTTATTCAAACATCGATTCAAAACACCCGTATATATGGGATGATGAATATTGGTTTTAGACCAACTGTTGAGGGGAAACAGCGCAATATTGAGGTGCATTTGTTTGACTTTAGTGGTGACCTTTACGGTCATACTTTAGAGGTTGAATTTATTCAACTATTACGCAC
>JAUROD010000001.1 GCA_030835845.1 Flavobacteriaceae bacterium | reverse complement strand
TTGCCAAATTTGAGTTGTTCTTCCAAGGTGAACAACCTCAGCTTTAGCATGAACAAAACCGCTACTCACCCCTTTGAGGTGATTGCCAGACATTTCAATCCCTCGAACAATTTGATCAGGTTTTTTAGCAAATATATAAGAGGCAACACTACCTACCGTTTCGGCAAGAGCAAAGGTAGCTCCTCCGTGCAATACACCGTCTGGTTGATATACACGTTCATTCACAGGCATTTTAGCCGCCAAGTAATTTTCTCCTACTTCCGTGAACTCAATCTGTAATGTCTTGAGTAAATGTTGATCTGTAGTTTGGTTTAATAAGGCTAATTTTTCGGCTTGTTCCATTTGCTTTTTTTATTCTTAATTCAAAAGTAGTGAATAAAAAAAGCACCGCCGAGGCAGTGCTTTTATTTATTTAACGCGTGATTATTTTACTTCTTCAAAATCAACATCTTGAACGTCATCACCACCCGCATTATCATCAGCTCCTGTAGTATTTGCATCTGGTCCAGGTTGAGCCTGTCCTTCAGCTTGTGCCTTGTAAAGTTCTTCAGACGCATTTTTCCATGCTTCGTTAATCTTTTCAAGTGCAGGGTCAATTACCGCTAAGTCCTTTGTTTCATAGGCTTTTTTAAGTTCTTCTAAAGCCTCTTCAATTGGCTTTTTCTTATCCTCTGAAAGCTTATCTCCAAACTCTTTAAGCTGACTTTCTGTTTGGAAAATTAGTTGATCAGCGCTATTGAGTTTATCTACTTGTTCTTTTGCTTTTTTATCTGCTTCTGCATTTGCTTCCGCTTCTTGTTTCATTTTTTCGATTTCTTCTTCTGTTAAACCAGAGGAAGCTTCGATACGAATATCTTGAGTTTTACCAGTCGCTTTATCAGCTGCTGTAACTTTGATAATTCCATTCGCATCAATATCAAATGTAACTTCAATTTGAGGAGTTCCTCTTGGCGCTGGTGGAATTCCATCCAAGTGAAAACGTCCGATTGTTTTATTATCTGCTGCCATTGAGCGTTCTCCTTGTAAAACGTGAATTTCAACAGAAGGCTGATTATCTGCAGCTGTGGAGAAAACCTGTGACTTTTTCGTTGGAATGGTTGTGTTCGACTCAATTAATTTTGTCATCACACTTCCCATTGTTTCAATTCCAAGAGAAAGAGGAGTAACGTCAAGTAAAAGAACGTCTTTTACATCACCTGTTAAAACACCTCCTTGAATTGCAGCACCAATTGCCACTACCTCATCAGGGTTAACCCCTTTTGATGGTTTTTTACCAAAGAATTTTTCAACTTCTTCTTGAATAATTGGCATACGCGTTGAACCACCTACCAAAATAATCTCATCTACTTCTGATGTTGAAAGTCCAGCATCATCAAGTGCTTTTTTTACTGGAGCCATTGAACGCTTAACCAAATCATCAGACAACTGTTCAAATTTTGAACGTGTCAACGAAGTAACTAAGTGTTTCGGTCCCGAAGCAGTTGCAGTTACATAAGGAAGATTAATTTCTGTTTGTGCAGAAGAAGATAACTCAATCTTAGCTTTTTCAGCAGCTTCTTTTAGACGTTGAAGCGCCATTGGATCTTTTCTGAGGTCAATTCCCTCAGCATCGTTAAATTGTTCAGCCAACCAATCAATAAGGACTTGATCAAAATCATCCCCACCTAGGTGGGTATCCCCATTGGTAGATAAAACCTCAAAAACGCCATCACCAAGTTCGAGGATTGAGATATCGAAAGTACCTCCTCCAAGGTCATATACTGCAATTTTTCTATCAGCACCACCTTTGTCAAGACCGTATGCAAGTGCCGCTGCAGTTGGTTCGTTGATGATACGTTGTACTTTTAAACCAGCAATTTCACCTGCTTCTTTGGTTGCTTGTCTTTGTGCATCATTGAAATAAGCTGGAACAGTAATTACTGCCTCAGTGACATCTGTGCCAAGATAGTCTTCAGCTGTTTTCTTCATTTTTTGAAGAGTCATTGCTGAAAGCTCTTGAGGTGTATACAACCGACCATCAATATCTACACGAGGAGTATCATTATCTCCTTTGACAACTTTATAAGCAACTGTTGATGCCTCTTTTGTCGATTCACTGAATTTATTCCCCATGAATCGCTTTACAGAGGCAATGGTTTTAGTTGGGTTGGTCACCGCTTGACGTTTTGCAGGATCTCCTACTTTAATCTCACCACCTTCTACAAAAGCAATTACTGAGGGGGTTGTTCGTTTTCCTTCCGCATTTGGAATTACAACAGGCTCATTTCCTTCCATTACGGAGACACATGAATTTGTTGTTCCTAAATCTATACCGATTATTTTACTCATTTTTTAATATAATTAAATTTATCGAACAATAGACAAGCATTGTGCCATCTGTAAATAACTGACATGCTGTCAGCGTCTCAATTTTGAAATTTCGGTTAAAAAAAAGGATAGGAAAAGGAAAACTCTTATTTTTGAAAAAAAATAATATGTCATCTGCAAAGAAAAATTATTCTAGGGTTACAACCAATACACTAATCAAAATGAAAAGCGATGGTGAAAAAATCGCTATGCTTACTTCCTATGATTATACTTTAGCTGGCTTAGTTGATGCCGCTGGTGTAGATATCATTCTTGTGGGTGATTCTGCTTCTAATGTAATTGCTGGTCACGAGACCACGTTACAGATCACCTTAGATCAAATGATTTATCATGCAAGTTCAGTAGTTCGTGCTGCAAAACGCGCTTTGGTTGTGGTTGACCTTCCTTTCGGAACGTATCAAGCTGACTCCAAAGAGGCTCTCAAGTCTGCTATACGAATCATGAAAGAATCTGGAGCTCATGCCGTAAAACTTGAGGGTGGATTTCAAGAAAAGCAATCCATTGAACGAATTCTACAGGCAGGAATACCTGTTATGGGACATTTAGGTCTTACTCCTCAGTCTATTTATAAATTCGGTACATATACTGTTCGTGCCAAAGAAGAGCAAGAGGCAGAACAATTAAAAAAGGATGCAAAACTTCTTGAAGAATTAGGATGCTTTGCCATTGTTTTGGAGAAAATACCCGCTAAACTAGCCAAAGAGGTGGCTGAATCGGTACAAATTCCAATTATTGGGATAGGAGCTGGAAACAAAGTTGACGGACAAGTACTTGTACTTCATGATATGCTAGGTATGAGTAAAGAGTTTAGTCCTCGTTTTCTTCGACGCTATGCAGATTTACACTATACTATTATCGGAGCAGTCTCTTCCTATACTTCTGATGTAAAAAGTGGTGATTTTCCAAATGACAAAGAGCAATACTAAAAGTGAAACTCGACGTACTTTTTGAAGACAATCATCTTCTTATAATCAACAAACCACCAGGTGTACTAGTCCAAGGAGACAACACAGGTGATACTCCCCTTGTCGATCTAGCAAAGGAATATATTAAAGAAAAATATGCCAAACCAGGGGCTGTTTTTTTGGGTGTAGTTCACCGACTAGATCGACCAACAAGTGGTGCAATCGTTTTTGCTCGTACATCAAAAGCATTACAACGACTAAATGCACAATTTAAGGAGCGTACTACATACAAAATTTACTGGGCGATTATTGAAAAGACTACTTTGTCTAAAAAACAAAAGTTAGAACACTGGATGGTTCGCAAACCCAAACAAAACAAGTCGTTTGCATATACAAAAGAAGTTTTATCAAGTAAAAAAGCTGTACTTCACTACCAAATTGTCAAACAACTTGATAATTACAGTTTGATAGAAATTGAACTTGAAACAGGCAGACACCATCAAATTAGAGCACAATTAAGCGCAATCGGCAAGCCGATTAAAGGAGATTTAAAATACGGTGCAAAACGTTCCAATCCAGATGGGAGTATTCATTTACATGCGCGTTCATTGACTGTTTCTCACCCTGTAACAAAAGAGAATATGACGTTTGTCGCTGAGCCACCTAAAGAGGTGATATGGAGTGCTTGCGTGAACGTTGATTAAGTACCGCTTTGTTTTTGATTATTTCGGCTATTGGCTTATTCTCAATTTTACTTTCCAACCATGACAATATGTCTAGGTATAAAAACGCGCGACGCTCATAAGGATCATCTTCATAGGGTTTTAATTCTGCATGTAGCTTAACAAAGTTTTCTTTCAATTCACTCGGATAGATATTCCCTAAGGTGCGTACAAATCGAATCATTGATTTTTGTACTTCATGTAAATCATCCATTTTAAGCAAAAACTTATAGGTGTCTCGAATATGTCTGTCTAGATGATAATCAAGTCCTGCCTCATAATGCGCAACCAAGTTAAGTACACGCGTAAAGCAAAGTAAATCTTCTCGCATTTTGAGTTCTTTATTGTGAACAATCTTATTCAAATACAAAATCGCTTCCTCATACATTTCACAACCAAAATAAAGACAAGCAATTTTATAGTAAAGTAGCATAATATGATGCGGGTCAATTTGAATTCGGAAAGATTCCATTTCCCTCAAAATACTTGGAACAATATTAATTCCTTTCTTAAAGTCAGCCTCTAAAAAAAATAAATTCAATTGATTATTGTAAGTGTATAAAAAACTAAGTGCTCTAAGATTATCATTTTTAGGGAAGCTTTTTGATGAAACAACATCCTTCATCTTTCTCAGCACTGACTTGAATTTTTTGGGGTATTTAATCAAGACTAAAGCCTCAAGTAAAAAATTATTCGCTTTTAAGTAAAATACTGGATGAATTTGAATCATTTGTGGGTACTGATCAAATAAATCAACCCATCGCATGGCATATTTGTAACCTGCAAGAAAATCCTGAGTAAGTAAGCTATACCAAACATGGGCTTTACAATACCACATTCGTTCTCTAAATCCCATTTGCTCATACTCAACTTTAGGGAGTCGCTCGAAAAAAAACTTTGTAATTACTCTAAATTCATCATCGCTTTTGGCATAACCAGCTTTGATTAATCGTTCATAGAGTTGGAGAGATAAATTGGATAGTTGGCTACATAATTCATTTTGTTCACTTAATTGAGATGCATTCTGAATAAGTTCCTCTGTCCTATTGCTCATACTTCGTGTAATGTATTGAGATTCAATTACTTTTTCAAGTTCTACAATTTCAAAAGCAGCATATTTCTCTTCATATCCTGCTGCAACAGCCTTTGTTTTATCGAGTATTTTTAGACTCTGTTTATATAGCCCTTTTTGATACAATACAGTAGCAAAATCTAACTGTTCACGAATCTGCATTCGAGTATTTTGAATGGATGGGTTCATGCGAAGGCTAATTAGTAATTGTCTGTATAAATGAGCTTTTAGGTTAGAAAGTTGTTGTTTGGTGACAAATTTTCTTTTTAAAATTTCTTTCTCGTTATAGATTTCCATCCGGTCGAGTACAGTAAACAATTGTAAGAACTTTGCATTTTGGTTAGCCTCTACTCTACCAGCATATAATTTAAACTGTCGCTTTTCAGATTTTGAAAGTGACTTTACCAAAACAAATAAATTTTCCTTTAAATCGTTAATCATAGGGTAAAAATTGATTGTAAAGCTATGAATTAAAATGAATTAAGACCAATAAAAAGTGCTTGAAAATCGTAATAAATTTTAGCATTTAGTAAGGAAATTTGAAGAAGAAGTACTATTTTCGTGATATAAAAATACCATCTAAATGGGAAAAGAAATTGTCCAGATTTTCGACACTACACTTCGTGATGGCGAACAAGTACCCGGCTGTAAGTTGGACACCAAAAACAAACTTGTAATTGCGGAACGTTTAGACCATCTTGGGGTGGATATTATTGAAGCAGGATTTCCAATCTCAAGCCCTGGTGATTTTTCTTCCGTTGAAGAAATTTCTAAACTAGTTAAAAATGCAACTGTTTGTGGCTTGACCCGTGCAGTTAAAAAAGATATTGAAGTAGCAGCAGATGCACTAAAATTTGCAAAACGTCCCCGTATTCATACTGGAATTGGCACTTCTGACTCACACATAAAACACAAATTCAATACTACACAAGATCAAATTATTGAACGTGCAATTGCAGCAGTTGCCTATGCAAAAAGCTTCGTTGAAGATGTTGAGTTTTATGCTGAAGATGCAGGACGAACCGACAATGAATTTTTAGCACGTGTTTGTGAGGCTGTAATTAAAGCAGGAGCTACAGTACTCAATATCCCTGATACAACTGGATATTGTTTACCTGAGGAATACGGTGCTAAAATAAAGTACTTAAAAGAACATGTAACAGGCATCGATAAAGCAATTTTATCGTGTCATTGTCACAATGATTTAGGGCTTGCAACCGCAAATTCAATAGCTGGAGCTATTCATGGTGCAAGACAAATTGAATGTACGATTAATGGAATTGGTGAACGTGCTGGAAATACTTCACTTGAAGAAGTTGTAATGATTATGCGTCAGCATCCCACACTCAATTTAGATACACGTATAAATTCGAAACTACTTTACAGTACAAGCCAATTGGTTTCTGACAGTATGGGTATGGTTGTACAACCAAATAAAGCTGTTGTTGGAGCCAATGCTTTTGCACATAGTTCTGGAATTCACCAGGATGGTGTAATCAAAAACCGAGAAACTTATGAAATTATGGATCCCCATGATGTAGGTGTAACGGAATCAGCTATCGTACTTACAGCTCGAAGTGGAAGAGCTGCACTAGCCTATAGAGCAAAAATTGTAGGATTTGAATTAGACAAATTACAATTAGATAAGGTGTACGAAGAATTTTTAAAATTTGCAGATTTACAGAAGGAAATAAACGACGAAGATATTCCTAAAATTGTAGCTGCAGCCAATATATAATTACAAGATAGAATTTGACAAATGAAAAAAACACTTTTTGATAAAGTTTGGGATTCACATGTTGTTCAACAAGTACAGGATGGTCCTGACATCTTATTTATTGACCGCCATATGGTACATGAGGTAACTAGCCCAGTTGCTTTTTTGGGTTTAAAAAACAGAGATATTCCTGTGTTATATCCAGCACGTACTTTTGCTACTGCGGACCATAACACCCCTACCTTAAACCAACATTTACCTGTGGCTGATCCATTGTCTGCAAACCAACTCAAAACTCTTGAAGACAACGCAACTAAGCACGGTATTTCATATTGGGGTTTAGGTCATGAAAAAAATGGAATTGTTCATGTGGTAGGTCCCGAATATGGAATTACACTGCCAGGAGCAACAATTGTATGTGGAGACTCACATACTTCAACACACGGAGCTTTTGGTGCAATCGCATTTGGTATAGGTACTTCTGAAGTAGAAATGGTACTGTCTACTCAGTGTATCATGCAAAGCAAACCTAAAAGTATGCGAATCAACATCAATGGAGCACTTGGAAAAGGAGTTACTCCTAAAGATGTCGCGCTTTATATTATCTCACGACTTACTACCTCTGGTGCTACTGGATACTTTGTAGAGTATGCTGGAAATGTATTTACTGAAATGAGCATGGAAGGTCGTATGACAGTGTGTAATCTATCCATCGAGATGGGTGCACGTGGTGGAATGATTGCTCCTGACCACAAAACATTTGATTATATCCAAGGACGCGAATTCACACCAAAAGATAAAGACTGGGACAAAGCGATGGGTTATTGGAATACACTTCATACAGATAATGGAGCTAATTTTGATAAAGAGTTCCATTTTAATGCTAACGAAATAGAACCAATGATTACCTATGGAACAAACCCAGGAATGGGAATGGGAATAACTCAAGGAATTCCGAATGCAAATGCAGTTGAAGGCGGTGAATCTACCTACAAAAAATCACTTGCCTATATGGGATACAATGAAGGTGAAAATATGATTGGAAAGCCAATTGATTTTGTCTTTTTGGGAAGTTGTACAAATGGAAGAATTGAAGATTTTAGAGCTTTTGCAGAAATAATAAAAGGACACAAAAAAGCAGATAATGTAACTGCATGGTTAGTCCCTGGCTCACACAAAGTTTTAAACGCAATAAAAGAAGAAGGGATTTTGGATGAACTTCACGAAGCAGGTTTTGAATTAAGAGAACCTGGGTGTTCAGCATGTTTGGCAATGAATGATGACAAAATTCCAGCAGGAAAATATGCTGTAAGTACTTCAAACCGAAACTTCGAAGGTCGACAAGGACCAGGTTCACGAACACTTTTGGCAAGTCCAATTGTTGCTGCTGCAGCCGCAATCACAGGAAAAGTTACTGATCCACGTACATTACTATAATACTATGGCTTACGATAAATTTACAATACTTAAAAGTTCTGTTGTTCCGCTTCCAATTGAAAATGTTGATACGGACCAAATTATTCCAGCACGTTTTTTAAAAGCTACTGAACGTAAAGGATTCGGGGACAATCTATTTCGCGATTGGAGATACAATCAAGATAACTCACCAAAGGCTGATTTTGTTCTAAATGACCCAAAATACAGTGGAAAGATTCTAGTTGGTGGAAAAAACTTTGGATCTGGTTCTTCAAGAGAACACGCTGCTTGGGCTGTTTATGATTATGGTTTTCGCTGTGTTGTTTCAAGCTTTTTTGCAGATATCTTTAAAAATAATTGCCTCAATATTGGTGTGTTACCCGTTCAGGTTAGCGAGTCCTTTTTGGCTGCCATATTTGATGCTGTTGAAGCAGACCCATCAACAGAATTAATTGTCGACTTACACAATCAGACAATTACTATTGGCGCAACTTCTTCCTCTGAATCATTTGATATCAATGCATATAAAAAAGGCAATATGACCAATGGATTTGATGATATCGATTACCTTCTAAATATTCAAGACACAATACGCGATTTTGCAGCAAACACACCTCTATAGTCAATTGTTTTGAAAGAAAAACGGACGATCGAAATAATGGACACTACCCTACGCGATGGGGAACAAACATCTGGTGTGTCATTTTCTGCCTCGGAAAAGCTTACCCTTGCGAAATTACTTTTGGAAGAATTAAGTGTTGACCGAATTGAAATCGCTTCGGCACGTGTTTCTGAAGGTGAATTTGATGCAGTACAACGAATTACGAGCTGGGCTAAGGAAAAAAATATGCTGGCTCGAATTGAAATTCTAACTTTTGTAGATAAGGGGGTTTCTCTCGAATGGATGGAAAAAGCTGGAGCAAAAGTGCAAAACTTATTGACCAAAGGCTCTTTAAATCATTTAAAATATCAACTCAAACAAACCCCTGAGCAACATTTTAAAAACATTGCAAAATCAATTTCTCAGGCCAATAAAATGAGAATTGAAACAAATGTTTATCTCGAAGATTGGAGCAATGGAATGCGAAATTCACCCGACTATGTGTATCAATTTCTTGATTTTTTAAACTTCCAGCCTATAAAACGTGTTCTACTTCCAGATACTTTGGGAGTATTGACACCAGCAGAAACAAAAATGTTTTTGATTGAAATAATTACACGTTATCCTAATCTGCATTTTGACTTCCACGGTCACAACGATTATGATTTGGGTGTGGCCAATGCAATGGAAGCTGTAAATGCAGGTGTTCATGGTCTCCATTTAACTGTAAATGGTATGGGAGAACGTGCTGGTAACGCTCCTTTAGCTAGTGTAGTTGCTGTGATAAATGATTTTATACCAACTATAAAAACCAATATAAAAGAAGAGGCACTTTACAAGGTGAGTCAATTGGTAGCAACATTTACTGGCTTTAGAATTCCAGCGAACAAACCCATTGTAGGTGCCAATGTATTTACACAAACCGCAGGTATTCATGCAGACGGTGATTCAAAAAAGAATTTATACTTCAATGACTTACTCCCTGAGCGCTTCGGACGAAAAAGATCATATGCTCTTGGAAAAACTTCAGGAAAAGCTAATATTGTTAAAAATTTACAAGAATTAGGTTTAACACTCAATGAAACTGAACTTAAAAAAGTCACTGAACGTATCATTGAATTAGGAGATAAAAAACAAAAGGTAACCACCCATGATTTACCCTTTATTATTTCCGATGTATTGGGAAGTGAAAATGAACGACAAAATGTTCAAATTAAATCCTACGTACTGACACATTCAAAGGGATTACAACCCTCCACTACTGTAGCGATTGAAATAGATGGTGAAATGGAAGAAGAAAATGCTTCAGGAGATGGACAATACGACGCATTTCTAAATGCCATTCGAAAAATATATAAACGTAAAAAGAAAGAATTACCCCAATTGATTGACTATGCAGTGCACATTCCTCCAGGGAGTCATTCGGATGCATTATGTGAAACAAGCATTACATGGAAAATTGATTCAAAAGAATTTATAACCCGTGGACTCGATTCAGACCAAACAGTTTCTGCAATCCAAGCCACTGAAAAAATGTTAAATAGTTTAGGAGTTTAAATATGGAAATGAATATCGCCTTGTTGGCAGGAGACGGAATTGGTCCTGAGGTTATCGCTCAGGCTGTGAAAGTGAGTGATGCTATTGCACAAAAATTTGGTCATCAAATAAAATGGAAGCCAGCCCTAACTGGGGCAGCTGCTATTGATGCAGTTGGAGACCCTTATCCAGATGAAACACACAAAATATGTGAAGAGGCTGATGCTGTTTTATTTGGAGCAATTGGACTTCCTCGATTTGACAATGATCCTTCTGCAAAAGTTCGTCCCGAACAAGGATTACTTAGAATGCGTAAAAAATTAGGTTTATTTGCCAATGTTCGTCCAACATTCACATTCCCTTCCCTACTTGACAAGTCACCTTTAAAAAAAGAACGTATTGAAGGGACTGACCTTGTATTTTTAAGGGAATTAACAGGTGGGATTTATTTTGGGGAACGAGGTAGAAAAGATGATGGAAATACAGCATTTGACACCTGTACTTATACGCGCGAAGAAATTATACGGTTAGCAAAAAAAGGTTTTGAACTTGCAATGACACGTTCAAAAAGGTTGTGCTGTGTAGATAAAGCAAATGTCCTTGAAAGCTCAAGACTATGGAGGGAAACAGTCCAAGCTATGGAAAAAGAGTATCCAGAAGTAGAAGTATCTTATGAATTGGTTGATGCAGTTGCTATGAGACTTGTACAATGGCCAAATAGTTATGATGTCCTTATCACTGAAAATTTATTTGGTGATATTTTGACCGATGAAGCATCTGTTATATCCGGTTCAATGGGTTTAATGCCTTCAGCTTCTGTGGGTAGCAAAAATGCACTTTACGAACCTATACATGGATCATTTCCTCAGGCAACAGGACTTGATATTGCCAATCCATTGGCAACTGTATTATCTGCTGCAATGATGTTTGAAATGTCCTTTAATTTACAACAAGAAGGCGCACTTATTCGTAAAATAGTGGATCAGTCTTTGGCTGAAGGAGTTGTTACCGAAGATCTTGCAAACGGAGCTAAAGCATTTAAAACGAGTGAAGTAGGTGATTATCTAGCCAAGTTGATTCTAGAAAGTTAGTCGTTCACCGATTCTATATTACACTTAAACCGCTTTTTCAAGCGGTTTATTTCTTTTTATATATTTGAAATGAAAGACTAACCCCAACTCTGTAATTCAATCATGTATCACCTACAACTACCCACTTTTAGTTATTTCTTTTCTATTAAGCACGTTTTAATTTCGATTAAACGATGGGGCACGAAATCTATGTCGGTCACTTTTCCGATTTTGTCCCAAACCACCCAACAACACCTTACCTTAAAAACAACCTAATGAAAAAAATTATTTGTCTAATTACATCTCTATGTTTCATTCTTTTAATCTCATGCGACTATGAAGAAATTTCACCGAGGATTGTGAGACATTAAAATATGACTCTTGCCTAATTCCAATTTACGTTTATGAACAAGTGAATATTGATGGATGTTATCAAATTGAGTTCCCTGAAAACTGTGAATCATATGAAAGTGAACAGGACTAGGGTGGTGGAAAAGATACATATTGAATTTAAAACCCTTAACACTTATACATTATGAAAAAAACAATTTTTATTATTGGTCTAATTTGCCTCTCAGTGGCTTGTTTACCCTCCAATTTATTTAACTATGCAGATCCAGAAGGGGATCAAAAAGGGTTTTATTTTGCAATTGTCAATAAAACAGGACAAGAACAAAGTAATGTCAGTATTACCATCGGCGGTATGCAAAACGATACATTTATTGGAACAGATAGTTATGACTTTCAGACACTCCTTGATTTATCCGATCAACCTCCTGGTCGTAATTTTCAAGTGTTCGCTAATCCCTATCGCTGGAATCCAGACTTAAGCAAGGTTAAAGCAATTTCGGATAGTGTGTTTTTTTCAGTAAATATCTATGGACGGGATATTCTTGTTGGGAAAAGCGGCATGTATGATGAGAATTATAATATTCCGAGTAAGGTCTTAGCTAAAGCTATTCCAGAAAATAACATCATAAAGTTCGATAATGGAAGTCTTACCTTAGCAATTGAAAAAGATACCGTTGTGGGATTTACTTATCATCATGTAGGAAATTGAATATGAAAAAAACAATTTTTATAAAAATTCCTATATTGAATTAAAATTGAATCGTATGCTTTTATCCCAATGGAAAGATTTTTTATGGCAATGCACAAAAATCAATTTTATTTTTTTGCTTGTAACATCCTTTTTTCTTCTTTTTTCAGAACAGATTTATATCATCCACCAATATTTCTATAGTGGAAGTGTTGATTCGTTCAAAAACCTACTTTATGCAATTGTAGGAGGATATAAGTTACTCTTTATTTTCTTCAATGTAGTTCCCTATATTGCGTTAAGACAAATGGCTAAACAAGAGTAGATTTAAAGTAAATATTCAGTGTTGACAAAGTTGGAATCTTTAGAATCCATCAAAGCATCAAGTATTTCATTATTATAGCTATTGTCTTTCGCTGCTAAGAAAGTACGAATTGAAAACGATCGAAGTGCATCGAAAACACTAAGGGTACTAACTGCAGAATTTTTTCGTCCAGTAAATGGATATACATCTGGACCGCGTTGACATGCACTATTGAGATTTACTCGGCATACTAAATTTGCAAGAATATCAACCAATGGTCCTATCTTTCTGATATCACGACCAAACAAACTAACTTGCTGTCCATATTCAGATGCAGCCATCACATCAAGAGGTTCATTGATGTCTTTATATGCCATAATTGGTATCACTGGTCCAAACTGTTCCTCATGATAGACTTTCATGTCTTTATTTACGGGATATAACACTGCTGGATAAGAATAGTTATGACTTAATTCTCCTCCTTTTTTATTTAAAATTTTTGCACCTTTCTGTTGTGCATCTTTAATTAAATCCTGAATATAGGCAGGTTTATTTGGTTCAGGAAGTGGAGTTAAAAATGCTCCCTCATCCCAAGGAAGTCCATATTTTAATTCATCAACGGCTTTTGCAAATAGACGATTAAATTCATCAACAATGCTTTCGTGTACAAATAGAATTTTAAGTGCTGTACATCGTTGTCCATTATAGGATAGTGTTCCAGAAATACATTCCTTAATTGTTAAATCAAGGTCAGCATCGGGTAAGATAATTCCTGGATTTTTAGCTTCCAATCCAAGAACTAGTCGTAATCTATTTTTATTTGGGTGTAAATCTTGAAGTGCAACTGCCGAGGAAGAATGTCCAATTAACGCAAGGACATCAATTTTTCCAGTTTCCATAATAGGCGAGGCAATTTTACGTCCACGTCCAAAAACAATATTAACTACTCCAGGAGGAAAGCTTTCATGGAACGCTTTAAGGAGTGGTGTAATTAAAAGTACACCGTGTTTTGCTGGCTTAAAAATAGCCGTATTTCCCATTATGATTGCTGGAATTAACAAGCAAAATGTTTCGTTCAATGGGTAATTATAAGGACCTAAACAAAGGACAACGCCTAATGGTCCACGACGAATATGTGCGTGAATACCAGCTTCTTTATCGAATTTGGCACTCTTACGATCTAGTTTTTTGTATGCTTCAATCGTGTCATAGATATAATCAACAGTCCGATCGAACTCTTTATAAGAATCAGCTTTGTTTTTACCAATTTCCCACATCAGAAGATTAACAACTTCTTCTCTGTGATCTTTCATTTTAGAAGCAAAGGTTTCTAAGCACTTCAATCTATCCTTTACTTTCATCGTTGGCCAAACACCCTGCCCCCTATTAAATGCCTGCTCTGCCGCACTTAATGCTTCTAAAGCAGACTCTGTTTCCATGTCTGGGATTGAACCAAGCAAAGTTGGTGCGATTTCACCCTCAGTATTTTTAGTATAAATCGTAGAAAAAACCTCCGATGTTTCTCCGTTCCAAACTTTAAGCTCTCCATTGACCAGGTAATGTTTACAATGGACAATATTGTCAAATGTAACTGATGAATCAATGTTTTTTATTTGTGCAGGTGTCATATAACAATTTTTTTTTAAAAATAACGATTTAATAATTCCTAGCGTTTCAATCGTCAAAAAACTTTTATAAACTATTCTTTTTGGTTTTTTAAACCTATTTTACACTATATTTAATTTGAATTATACTTTTTTTATGTCCAAAAAAATAGGTCTTTTCCTCGGTCCAATTCTTTTTACTCTTTTGAAAACCTTTCCTCTTTTTGACTTATCAAATGGGGCAATAACTGTTATATCTCTTGCTTTATGGATGGTAACTTGGTGGATTACAGAGGCGGTCTCCATTTCAGTTACTGCTTTACTTCCTTTGATTATATTTCCACTTTTCGGCATTATGTCAATGAATGATGTTGGGGCAAACTATGGCAGTTCTATTGTTTTCTTATTTTTTGGTGGATTTGTCCTTGCATTGGCACTTGAAAAAGTAAACCTTCACAGACGAATTGCACTTACAATAATTCACAAAACAGGAACTACTCCCAATCGTGTAATTCTTGGTTTTATGATAGCTACAGCCTTTATGAGCATGTGGATTTCAAACACTGCAAGTACGGTAGTTATGTTACCTATTGCACTTTCCGTTATTCATTTATTGGTTAAAAGTGATGGTGTGTTTACAGCTCAAGAACAATACTTTTCGCTCAGCGTAATGCTTGGAATTGCCTTTTCAGCAAATGCAGGGGGAATTGCAACAGTCATTGGTACACCACCAAATTCTGTATTAATTGGACTACTCGAAAATGAATACAACATCCAAATTTCATTTCTTAAATGGATGGTTATAGGTCTGCCTTTTTCTATCGTGTTGATAACCATTATTTATTTTGTACTTACAAAATGGATGTTTCCTAACAAAGGGATTGAATTTGCTTCCTCCAATGCACTAATAGAAAAAAAGTTAAAAGATTTAGGACCAATAACACCTAAAGAAAAACATGTACTTAGAATTTTTGGACTCACCGTATTTCTATGGATTTTTAGGTCACTAATAAACTCGCTCTTTCCTAGCTTAGGACTTTCTGACACAGTAATAAGTATAGGTTGTGCAATCGCTTTATTTGCAATTCCTCACAAGCTAAAAGATGGTGATTTTATAATTGAATGGGAAGATACTAAACAACTTGCTTGGGGAATTTTAATTTTATTTGGAGGCGGGCTAGCTCTTGCAAAAGGAATGTCATCCACAGGAATTGTTTCAATAATAACGGACTCAATTGCTAGTGCAAACCTCAATGTATTACTTACTTCATCACTCCTAATTATTCTGATGCTTTTTATGACAGAATTGATGAGTAATGTTGCATTGGTTGCTGTACTTGCACCCGTAGTAGCGGGAATTGCGCTTGGTCTTGAAATTCCTTTACTCTATTTACTTATCCCTGTTACAATGGCTAGTAGTTGTGCTTTTATGCTTCCCATGGCAACACCACCAAATGCAATTGTATTTGCAAGTGGATATGTAAAAGTGTCACAAATGGCACGTGTAGGTGTCGTGATCAATGTTATTTCCGTAATTCTCTTGGTATTAATGTTCTCTTTGGTAATCCCTCTTGTATTTTAGAAAAATTAAATAAGATACTGAAACAAATCAGGTTTTTGATTTAGGTAATCACCATAAAAATTGTGCGCTTTCATTCGCTCTACTAGTGGACCAAAATCAGCTGCAGACTTAAGTTCAATGCCTACTACAGCGGGAGCACTATCACGTGTATTTTTTTGTGAATATTCAAAAAATGTAATATCATCCTCAGGGCCCAAAATTTCATTAACAAAATCTTTCAAAGCACCAGCCCTTTGAGGGAAACGAACAATAAAATAATGCTTTAGTTGAGCATAAAGAAGTGCGCGTTCCTTAATCTCTGGGGTACGTGTAATATCATTGTTTCCTCCACAAATTATTGTTACAACTTCTTTGCCTTTTATTTGTTCTGCATATTGATCCAATGCAGCTATTGATATAGCTCCTGCTGGTTCAGCAACAATACCTTCTTTATTGTATAAATCTAGTATTTCTTGACATATACGACCTTCATCAACGAGAATTACTTCATCAACTGAATCTTGACACAATTCAAAACACAAATTTCCTACTTTTTTAACAGCAGCTCCATCAACAAATTTATCAATAGATTTCAGACGAATATTTTGTTTATTCTTTAATGAATTTTGAAGCGAAGGTGCTCCTGATGGTTCAACACCAATAATTTTTGTGTTTGGAGAAAGTGCTTTAAATACAGTTAGTATTCCCGAAATTAAACCTCCTCCACCCACAGGAATAAATACATAATCAATAGGCTTATCAGTCTGTTTTAAGATTTCTAATGCAATTGTCGCTTGTCCTTCAATTACATCAATATCATCAAAAGGATGAATAAATACAGAACCGCTATCGTTTTGAAAACATTTTGCAGCTCGATGTGAATCATCATAAGTATCACCCTCTAGTTGAATATTAACATAGTCACCTCCAAACATTCTTACTTGGTCAATTTTTTGCTGAGGTGTTGGAACAGGCATAAAAACTGTTCCTTTAATTTTTAAACTGTTACATGAAAAAGCAAATCCTTGTGCATGATTTCCAGCACTGGCACAGACTATCCCTTTGGCTCTATCTGTTTCTGTAAGTGTTTGTATTTTATTATATGCACCTCGAATCTTGAAAGAACGAACTTGCTGTAAGTCTTCACGTTTGGTAACTATAGCTGCTTTGAATTTTTCTGAATGACGTCCAAGTAACTGTAAAGGTGTCTTACTTGCTACTCCAGCAAGTCGTTTTTGCGCCAATAACGCACCCTCAACAGTTGGTTTTTTCATACTTAAACTATTTTTTTCATTGCAGTCATTGAATCACGAAGTTCATAACCAATCAATTCAATTGGATGAAAACGGATAATTTCATTAACATCAATTAGCTGTTTATTATCTACACCATTTCCTTCTCCTGATGCAAATGTAGTTCCAATCACATCAATTTCAATATTTTTCATAAAATCTTGAAGTAACGGCTTACATGCATGGTCAAACAAATAACACCCATATTCTGCAGTATCTGAAATCACACGATTCATTTCAAAAAGCTTTTTACGTGCAATTGTATTCGCAATTAGAGGAGTTTCGTGAAGTGATTCGTAATAGGCAGATTCTTCTTTAATTCCAGCAGAAACCATAGTGTCAAAAGCAAGTTCAACACCAGCACGCACAAATGCAACCATTAAAACACCATGATCAAAAAATTCTTGTTCACTAATTTCTTGATCAGTAATTGTTGTTTTTTCAAATGCAGTTTCACCAGTAGCAGCTCTCCAAGTGAGAAGATTTTTATCGTCATTTGCCCAATCTTCCATCATTGTTTTTGAGAAATGACCTGACATAATATCATCCATATGCTTTTGGAAAAGGGGTTTCATTATCTCCTTTAATAGTTCTGACAATTCGAAAGCTTTGATTTTAGCTGGGTTAGATAAACGGTCCATCATGTTGGTAATTCCCCCATGTTTTAGGGCTTCGGTAATTGTTTCCCATCCAAATTGAATAAGTTTAGCAGCATAACTAGGGTCAATACCTTTTTCAACCATTTTATCAAAACATAAGATCGATCCAGTTTGGAGGACACCACAAAGAATGGTTTGTTCACCCATCAAATCTGACTTTACCTCAGCAACAAAAGAAGACTCTAAAACTCCTGCCCTATGACCACCTGTTGCCACTGCATATGCCTTTGCTTGATCTAATCCATGACCTTTTGGGTCATTTTCAGGATGGACAGCAATCAAGGTTGGTACACCAAATCCTCGCTTGTATTCTTCTCTTACTTCAGAACCAGGACATTTAGGAGCGACCATGATTACTGTTAAATCTTTACGGATTTGCATTCCTTCTTCCACAATATTGAACCCATGAGAATATGATAATGTTGCATCCTTCTTCATCAAAGGCATCACAGCTTCAACTACCGCTGTATGATTTTTGTCTGGAGTTAGATTGATTACCAAATCAGCTGATGGAATCATCTGCTCGTAATTTCCTACAGCAAATCCATTTTCTGTAGCATTAACAAAAGACTCCCTTTTTTGATCAATCGCTCCTTGGCGTAGCGTATAAGACACGTTCAGTCCTGAATCACGCATATTTAGACCCTGATTAAGTCCTTGAGCACCACACCCAACGATAACAATTTTTTTGCCTTTAAGTACCTCTACTCCATCGCTGAATTCAGATGAATCCATGAAACGACATTGTGCAAGTTGTTCAAGTTGTTCTCGTAATGCTAATTGGTTAAAATAATTCGCCATTGTTTATTCTTTATTTTGGTTGTTAAAATTATTCAATATTTCTGAGATTCCCATAGGTGCTTTTGAAACAGATATTCTACCAGAGCGGACAAATTGCAAAAGACCATAAGGAGCAAGGTCTTTACGTAGTTTTTCTGTTTCATGACGGAAACCTGTTTTTTCAATTACAAAGAAGACAGGAGAAACAGTTACAATGTTTGCATGACTTTCTTTGATAATATTTTGAATTTGTCGTTCTTCAAAAAGAGAACTCGATTTTACTTTGTAAAGTGCTGATTCTTGAAAGATAGTCTCTTCATCCGTATGAAAAAATGCCTTTATCACATCTACTTGCTTTTCAATTTGTTGTACAATTTTTCGTACAGAAACTTCTGTCATATCAACGACAATTACGAAACGAAAAACATCCTGAATTTCAGATTGTGAAGTTGAGAAACTTAAAATGTCAATATGACGCTTTAAAAAAATAGCGGAAATTCTATTCAATAAACCCACATTATTTTCTGAGTAAATTGAGATGGTATAGCGGGTAATATCGCTCATTATTCTAGTCTTATATCTGATACCGATGCTCCTGTTGGAATCATTGGAAAAACATTATCTTCTTTTTCTACGCAAACCTCCAAAAAATACGGTTTGTCTGATTCAATCATTGTCTTAACTGCTTGGTCTAATTCTTCTCTTTTTGTGACGCGTTGTGCATCAATCTGATATCCTTTTGCGATGGTCACAAAGTCAGGATTTGTCATTTCAGTTGAAGCGTATCGTTTGTCAAAAAAGAGTTGTTGCCATTGGCGAACCATCCCTAAATAGTCATTATTTAAAACAACTATTTTGACCGCTACTTTAGTTTGAAAAATAGTTCCAAGCTCTTGAATTGTCATTTGATATCCACCATCTCCAATAATCGCAACTACTTGCCTATGTTCTGCCCCCATTTTAGCACCAATTGCAGCGGGTAAAGCAAATCCCATAGTTCCAAGTCCACCTGAAGTGACATTGCTTTTTGATTGAATAAATTCTGCATATCTACATGCAATCATTTGATGTTGACCTACATCCGTTACAATTACGGCATCTCCACCTGTATATTTGTTGATTGAAGCTATTGCTTCACCCATAGTTAGACCTTCCTTGGTAGGGTATATATCATTCTTGATCACCTTGTCAAATTCAGTCTTTTTATGTGTCTCAAACAGAGCTATCCAATCTGAAAAAACACCTTTGTTTACGGATGATATTAAGGCTTTTAAACTTTGCTTACAGTTACCTAGAATGGGATAATCTGCAAAGACATTTTTGCTGATTTCAGCAGGATCTATTTCAAGATGAATAACTTTAGCTTGCTTTGCATAAGTTGATAAATTTCCAGTTACCCTATCATCAAAACGCATTCCAACAGCAATAAGTACATCACATTCATTGGTCAGTAGGTTTGGGCCATAATTCCCGTGCATTCCTACCATTCCGACATTCAGAGGATGATTTGTGGGTAATGCAGATAAACCAAGAATAGTCCATGCGGCAGGAATTCCACTTTTTTCGACAAATGCTTTAAATTCATTTTCTGCTTCTCCTAAAATCACACCTTGTCCCCAAATAATCATAGGCTTTTTAGCCTTATTTATTGCATCTGCAGCTTGTTTAACTTGATCCATTTGTAGAGGAGGAACAGGTTGATAAGATCGAACACCACTACATTTCTTATAATTAAAATCAAAAAGCTCAAATTGCGCATCTTTGGTAATATCAATTAACACTGGTCCTGGACGTCCTGATCGAGCAATGTAGAATGCTTTTGCCATGATTTCAGGAATTTCACTAGCCTTAGTGATTTGATAATTCCATTTCGTTACAGGAGTTGAAATACCAATGATGTCAGTTTCTTGGAAAGCATCAGAACCAAGTAGGTGAGATGCAACCTGACCTGTAATACATACCATCGGAGTTGAATCTATTTGAGCATCTGCAATTCCAGTTACCAAATTTGTAGCACCAGGACCAGAAGTTGCCATTGCAACCCCTACCCGACCAGAAGTACGTGCATATCCTTGTGCAGCATGTGTAGCTCCTTGTTCATGTCTTGTTAAAACGTGATAAAGTTGGTCGCTAAACTTGTAAATTTCATCGTAAATTGGCATTATTGCTCCACCCGGATATCCATATACCAAGTCAACACCCTCCTCAAGAAGGCAGCGAATAACCGCTTCAGCACCTGTTATTTGTAGTCCTTTTTTATTTTTCATAGGGGATTATTCGTCAGTCACACAACCTTCAGAAGCTGTTGACACATTTTTAATGTATTTATATAGAGCACCACTTGAAAACTTATAATCTGGTGCTTTCCAATTTGCTTTTCTTGCATTTATTTCAGCATCGCTCAAATGAACTTCTAGTGTATTTTTTTCAGCATTAATTTCTATTAAATCACCATCTTTAATTAATGCAATTAATCCACCCTCTTGCGCTTCTGGAACAATATGCCCAACAACAAAACCGTGTGTTCCTCCTGAAAAACGTCCGTCTGTAATAAGAGCTACATCTTTACCTAAGCCAACGCCCATTATAGCAGCAGTAGGTTTTAACATTTCAGGCATTCCAGGACCACCTTTTGGTCCTTCATAACGAATTACGACAACTTCTCCTTTTTGAACAATTCCTTCTCTGATTCCATCATTTGCAGCATATTCGCCATCAAATACACGAGCAGGGCCTTTAAATATTAGTCCCTCTTTTCCAGTAATCTTAGCGACAGAACCATCAGTTGCTAAATTACCTTTAAGGATTCTGATATGTCCAGTTTCCTTGATTGGGTTTGATGTCGGATGAATAATATCCTGTCCTTCTTTTAATGAAGGTACATCAGTAAGGTTTTCTGCAAGAGTCTTTCCAGTGACCGTCATACAATCGCCGTGAAGCATACCTTCTTCTAACATAAATTTTAAAACCGCAGGGACACCTCCCACATTATGTAAGTCTTCCATTAGGTACTTTCCACTTGGTTTTAGATCAGCCAAAAAAGGAGTAATGTCCATTAATTTTTGAAAATCATCAATTGTAAACTCTATTTTAGCTGCTTTTGCAATAGCTAAAAAATGGAGTACAGCATTAGTTGAACCACCAAGTACTGCAATTAGTCGAATTGCGTTTTCCAAAGATTTTTTTGTAACGATATCTTTTGGCTTTATATCATTTTGAATTAAGTGAAGTAATGCATTTCCTACACGCTCACATTCTTGTTTTTTATCAGGACTCACTGCTGGATTAGAAGAATTGTAAGGGAGTGCCATTCCAAGTGCTTCGATTGCTGAGGCCATTGTGTTTGCTGTATACATTCCTCCACAAGCTCCAGCTCCAGGGCAAGCATTACGGACAACTTCTTTATATTCACTTTCGTCAATTGTTCCAGCAACTTTTTCTCCCCAAGCTTCGAACGCAGATACCACATCAAGTTTCTTGTCTTTGTGGCAACCAGGTGCAATTGTTCCTCCATAAACTAATATGGAAGGACGGTTCAAACGCAACATAGCCATTAATGCTCCAGGCATATTTTTGTCACAACCAACAACCGTAACAACTGCATCATAAGACATCGCCTGAACAACCGTTTCGACAGAGTCAGCAATTACATCACGAGAGGGAAGTGAAAAACGCATTCCAGGAGTACCCATAGAAATACCATCACTTACTCCTATGGTATTAAAAATTAGACCAACTAAGTCAGCGGATTGAACTCCTCTTTTAATATCAAGAGACAGTGCATTAAGATGCATGTTACATGGATTACCTTCGTAACCTGTGCTTGCTATCCCGACAAGTGGTTTTTTAAAATCTTCATCTGTCAGACCAATTGCATGAAGCATAGCTTGAGCCGCTGGTTGAGTAGGGTCTTGAGTAACCGCTTTGCTGTATTTATTAAGTTCCATTCGATGTATTGTTCTACGAATTTAATTTGCAAAAAAACGTTCATTGAAATAAAATGAAAACTCATCTTATGCCCAATGTTTATAAAAATCAATTAACTATTTGAATTTAAATATTTTAAATACATAAATTAACTGATGTCTATATTATTATTTCAATGCAAAGAAAAGAATAAAACAAACTCAATCTGGTTAAATTCAATCAAAGTTAATACATTTAACAGAATACAATTAAACGCTATGCAAATTTCAGAAATACGGAAAAATCAACTTAATTTTTACAAAACTCAAAAAACAAAAAATACCGCCTATAGAAAAAATAGCCTCAAACGTTTTCAATCTGTTTTGATAGATGCAGAAAACGAAATATACATGGCATTGCAAAATGATTTAGGTAAACCTGAATATGAAGCATTTCTTACCGAGTATTTTGTAATACTATCTGAATTACATTTGATGATAAAAAATTTGACTTCCTGGTCAAAACCAATTCGCGTAAAATCATCTCTTGTAAATTTTCCTTCAACTGATTACCTACTCCCCGAACCTTTTGGTAATTGTTTACAAATTAGTCCTTGGAATTATCCTTTTCAGTTATCTCTAGCTACTCTAATTGGAGCTGTTGCCGCTGGAAACACAGTTGTTTTAAAACCTTCAGAACATGCTCCAAACACATCAAGTTTACTTGCGAAATTAATTGCAAAAGCCTTCGACCCTGAGCATGTTACAGTTGTAGAAGGAACTGCAAAAGAAGCACAAGAATTGTTGGCAGAACGCTGGGATCATATTACCTTCACAGGAAGTACGAAAGTAGGTAAAATTATCGCTAAAGCTGCTGCTGAACATCTCACTCCTACTCTCTTGGAACTGGGAGGGAAAAGTCCTTGTATTGTTGACCAAACTAGTCCTATTAAACTAACCGCTAAACGAATCGTTTGGGGTAAATTTTTAAACTGTGGACAAACATGTATCGCTCCAGACTACCTGGTTGTTCATCATTCCATTAAAAACAAATTAATAGAAGCGTTAAAAAAGGAAATTACTAATGCATATGGAGAAAATCCTGCTGAATCTGAGAGTTATGGGAAAATTGCTTACAGAACCCATTTTTTGCGAATGCAAAATTTAATCGATAGCACTACACCTATTTTTGGTGGGGATTTCAATGAGAATAACCTTTATTTTGGTCCAACATTACTTGAATTAGAATCTATCGATCACCCAAGCATGAAAGAAGAAATCTTTGGACCAATATTGCCTATTTTAAGTTATAACTCTGAAGATGAATTGATACAAATCATCAACAAATTTGAAAAACCGCTTGGTTTTTATGTCTTTTCAAAACGAAATAAATTCATCAAAAAACTCAACGATATTTTTTCTTATGGTGGAGGTGTTGCTAATGACAGCGTCATACAATTTGCAAATAACAATCTCCCATTTGGTGGAATTGGACATAGTGGAATGGGTTCATATCATGGTAAAAATTCCTTTAGAGCGTATACCCATTATAAACCATTTGTTAAACGTGGAACTTGGATAGATCCATTTATACGATATGCTCCTTATCCAAAATCGTTTAATTGGTTAAAATCAGTGCTTAAGAAAATTTAACTTTATTTTAGTTTAAATTGAACCTCTTCCCCCTCTCGTTTTTGAACAAGACAACTAAGTGATTCTTTGTTTAGCATGAGGATTTGTAAATATCCTCCAGTAACTTGGCAATCTGCCGTTGCAACCAAAATGGTTCCTCCAGGACTTAGTTGCACAATTCCTGGAATTACAATTTGACTGGCCAGATTAGTTGCCTCAAATTCCACAGAGGAGTCTAATCGATACCCCATACGGTTTTGACTTATAATTTTATGTGTTTCTTTTAAAATCAGTTTTTGCTTTTGCTTGGGTAAAACATTCCAATCAGGTCCTTCTTTTACTTCTAAATATTTTTCATCTAAATAAGAAGTATTTACTCTCAGATGAGCATTCGGTTTTCCACTAGTTAAAAAAGGCTCTATTTCAAACCTGTCTTTCCTCTGAATAACACTATTTTTTGTAATGGGAAAGAAAAAAGAAACACTATCAAATGGGTTGTCAATTGATACTATTGCTGCAAATCGAATGTATGAACGCACTCCTTTAATCACTTTTCCTAGCTCTAAAATCGCTCCTATATTTGCATGGTATACTTGGTTCATAAATACAGGAGAATCATCTAAATGAGCATCAATTTCTGCACCAACAATAATAAATTTTACGGCCGATTTTAACAGAAGTTTTGGTCCAATAAAAGTACATTCGAATACAGTTTTATTTTTTTTATTTGGAAGTAAAGCATTGGCTAATTCAAAAGCCTGAACATCCATTGCCCCACTTTGAGGTATACCAAGGGAACGAAAACCAGTTCTTCCCTGATCCTGGATAGTTGTATAAAAACCTGGGGATAGAACTTCAATCATAGTTTTAGTTTTTCAAATGAAAATACATCCATTTCCACTTCAAGATTGATTTTTTGATATTGAAGTAAATCAATTTCTTTAAATCGGATATGGTCACCTGGATTTATAAAAACATATGGTGAAACTTTTAAATTTATCCATGGAATTGGACAATTTCCAATACATTGCCATCCCCCAGGACTTTTTTGGGGATATACTCCAACTTGAGCTCCTCCGATGGCAACTGAACCTTTTTGAACAGCTTTTGATGGAGAAGACTTTCTAGGTAGGTGTAGGTTTTTGGGCAATCCTGATAAGTACCCAAAGCCGGGTAAAAAACCATAAAATTCCAATTTGAAAGTTTGTTTTAAAAATTTTTTTCGATAAGTCAAAATATCCTCCTTATTCTCGCTAAAAACCTCTTCAAGGTCATTTGTGAATGAATTATCAAAGCAAATAGGCAATTCCCATGAATTAAATACAATCGATTCTTTTGATAAATATTCTTTTAGATCATCTAGTGCTTGTCGAACATACTCAATGGATTTGTCGTTTTTAAAAAATAGGGTTGTTCGATCAAATGTGACGCATATATCTTCTAAATCCGTAAAACACGAAGGGACCACTTGCTTAATTTGATAAGGCAAATAATCCTCTATAGAAATGGAATAAACTTTGTTGCTTATTTCAATTATGTTAAGATGATTCGACACAAATATTATTTTTATTGAGTTCTTTTACTAAAAAATGAAGATGTTCAATGACATTTTCCCCATCCCCATGCAAACAAATTGTTTCGACCTCTAGAGGAATAATTTCACCCTCAATCGAGAGTACTTTACTTTGTTGGACAATCTGGATAAACTGTTTTGCAATCGTTTCTTTTGTCTTTAGTAAAGCTCCTGTTTGATTTCTCGCTACTAGACCCCCATTTTTATTGTAAGCTCTATCACCAAAACCCTCATAAATCACATCAAAACCTGCATTATGTGATGCTTTTCCTAACTGACTATTAGGGGCGCAATAAATTTTAAAACTTTTACCGTACTCAACAAATACCTCAACTACTGCCTCTGCTTTTTCGGTGTCATTGAACAAATCGTTATAAAGTGCTCCATGAGGTTTTATATGATTTGTGATTGAACTAATTGAAAAAAATAAATCCAATTGTTTGCGCAAACTATCTTGTAAGTTTTTATTTGAAATTTGAATTGATTTACGACCAAAATTATCTGGATCGGAATAGGCAGGATGTGCCCCAACTTTGACATTATTTGATAAAGCTAAATCGATTGTTTCTCTAATTGAATTTTTTGTACCAAAATGACCACCGCAAGCAATTGAGCATGACGATATATAAGGCATTAAGAGTTGGTCATTTCCTGTACCCTCTCCTACATCACAATTTAAATCGATTGTTTTCATCAAAATATTAAACCAAAACTTTTAATTCCCAAAAAAATAAAAAATAATTCAATTATCACAAAGACTGAATTCTGAAGTTTATTTGGTGTTGCACCTCTCATCAAACGCTTATTATTCACCATAAATATGAGTATCAACCCAATTAATGGAAGTAGGATGCCATTGGCAATTTGAGCAAAACGTATGATTTCAATGGGTACAAACCCAACACTATTAAATACCACCCCGACAATTAAAACAATCAAAGCAGTTGTTTTATAAATAAAACTTTGCTCTTGTTGATTAAGGCATTCACAAACCACAAAAGCAGCTGCCATGGGGGCAGTTAAAGCTGAAGTAAGTCCAGCAGCAAAAAAACCAAAACTCATCAAGATAGGGGCAGCTGATCCATAAAGAGGAACAAGTGATTGTCCTAAATCGGATGCATTTGCCAAGGAAGTGCCCTCCAGTGCTGCTGCAGAAATTATAATACAAAGTGAAACAATCCCACCTAATCCAACAGCAATAAAAGTATCTGTTCTTAATTGATCCAAAGAAGTATTTGGTAACTGAGCGACCATAGCACTATGTAAAAACAAATTATATGGAACAACTGTCGTACCAAGGAGCCCAACAATTGTTAGAATATCATCTGACTGAAAAGTTGGTATAAATAAACCTTTGAATATATCTATCAATGCGGGTTTGGTCATTAAAGCTGTAAGAATAAATGAAACACTCATTAAAGCAACAAATACAACCAAACTATTTTTTAAAAATTTAAAACTTCCAAAGAAGAATAGGCTAGCTACTCCTCCACCTAAAATAATTGGAAACCAATCAAATGTTCCTGTAAGGGAAAGTGATTCCATCTGTAAAATTCCCTTTAAACCAATCAAGGCACCTGTTAAATTACCTGCTTCATATGCTGCATTTCCAACAAAAATCGCACTGACTAGAAGAATTCCAAGTGCAGTTTTAGTGAATGGATGTGTCGTGTGATTTAATACGCTCTTTGCTAATCCTTTTCGTGTTGTCCAAGCAATTCTAGCAGCTGTATTTTGAATAAAAATGGTAATTATAACAGACAGTAACATTGCCCACAATAGGCTCATACCGTGATTAACCCCAGCTAAGATACAGAGTGTGATTGTCCCTGGACCAATAAATGCCGCTGTGACCAAAACTGCTGGACCAAAGGATAATTTAAAGCGCATGATGATGATTTTACTACAATGTAATCAAAATTTGAATAGAGTTTAGGATTCATATCGCAAAAGCATTTGATAACTCTTCTTAAAAAAGTTAAATAAAACCCTCTCGGTCTAAGCTTCTATATTGAATTGCTTCAGTAATATGG
>JAUROD010000061.1 GCA_030835845.1 Flavobacteriaceae bacterium | reverse complement strand
TGCAGATGGTCGTCATATTTGGTATTCTCAACGCTCAGGAGCATGGCAATACAACGCAAGTCTACCCCAATATCAATTGGGAACATATGACAGAGAAGATGGGAAAAGAGAAACAATGACTTCCCGTTATGGATCTGCATTTACCCCAACCCTTTCTCCTGACGGAAAATGGTTGGTTTATGGAAGTCGATTCAATGACCAAACTGGACTCGTAAAAAGAAATCTATTGACCCAAGAGGAACAGTGGCTTGCATATCCTGTTCAACGTGATGAACAAGAATCAATTGCTCCATTAGGTGTTTTACCTGCAATGTCATTTACTCCAGACAGTCAAGAGGTTGTTGCATCGTATGGAGGTAAATTTTACAGAATTCCTATTTCGGGAGGTGCTGCTACAAATATTCCTTTCCTAGTAGAAGAGGATATCGCACTTGCACCCCAACTAAAATTTGATTATCCAATCGATGATTCAGCTACTTTTGATGCTTCACAAATTAGAGACCCAAAAGTATCTCCTGACGGAACTGCACTTGTTTTTACAGCATTGAACAAATTGTATTGGATGGACTTTAAAACAAAACAACCAAAGCGATTGACCTCTTCAAACGAAATTGAAGCAATGCCAACTTGGCATCCAAATGGAACTGAAGTTGCTTATGTGTCTTGGAGTGAAAAAGAGGGAGGAAACGTGCATAAAGTTCGCGTTGACAAACCTGGTAAACCCGTAAAATTAACTGTTGAAAAAGGAGTTTATACAGAACCAGCTTGGAGTTCTTCAAACCGTATTGTCGTGTTTAAAGGAGCTGCACAACAGTTTAAAGATGCTGATGGACCTTTCTCCTTTCAACAAAAAGCAAACCTTGTTTGGCTGAATGGAAAAACTCCAGGAAAATCAACACTAATCCAAAAAGGAGGACGTACATCAAATCCTCATTTTGCACAAAATGATGGACGAATTTACCTCAACTCTTCAGAAGGTTTAATCTCAGTTAGATGGGATGGAACTGATAAAAAGAAACATGTCAATGTAGACGGTATAACAGTCTATGGTTCTTCTTACGATGACAATCACCTATTGTCTGATACGCCTGAAGCTCCTCGTAAAACTCCGACAAAAGCAAGTACAATTTTACGTGCGCCAAAAGGAGATTACGCGCTCGCACAAATCAACAATGATATTTATATCGTAACCATTCCTTATATCGGAGCAGACGGAATAAAGATAAATGTAAGAGATGCAAAAAATGCCGCATTCCCTGCACGAAAGCTTACCAAATTTGGGGGACAATTTCCAAGCTGGGATACCAGTGGCAAAGTTGTTTATTGGTCTCTTGGAAAAACACTTTTCCGCTATGACGTAACTCGTTCAGAAGAAACTGAAAAAGCACAGAAAATTGCTGCTGAGGAAAAAGCAGAAAAGAAAAAACAGAAAAAAGAGGAGAAAACAGAAGAAGCTGAAACCAAAGTAGCTGCCACTGATACCACTGAAGAAAAAGAGGAAAAAGAAGATAAGATTGATGATTATCAAGCCAAAGAATGGGATATCAACGTAAAAATAAAACGTGCAGTTGCTCAAGGAAAACTTGCGCTAACCAATGCTACTTTGATAACAATGAATGGAGATGAAATCATTGAAAATGGAACTGTTTTAATTGAAAACAACCGTATCAAAAGCATTGGAGCTTCTGGAGAAGTTGAAATTCCAGCAGATGCAACAGTGATGGATTTAAATGGACAGTATGTCCTTCCTGGTTTTATTGATACACATGCACACCTTAGACCCTCTTGGGGACTTCATAAAAACCACATTTGGAGCTATGCCGCTAACCTTGCTTACGGTGTTACTACAACACGTGATCCGCAAACAGGAACAACAGATGTATTGACGTATGCCGATATGGTTGAGGCAGGTGAAATTGCAGGACCTCGTATTTATTCCACTGGACCTGGAGTTGGTTATTGGGGATATAATATCACCAGTCTAGATCATGCTAGAGATGTTTTGATGCAATATTCGAAGTACTACAATACCAAGACAATAAAAATGTATCTAACAGGAAATCGTCAACACCGCCAATGGATTATTGAAGCAGCAAGAGAACAAAAACTGATGCCAACAACCGAAGGTGGATTAGATTTTAAATTGAATATGACACAAATTTTGGATGGTTATCCAGGACATGAACACTCCTTCCCAATTTATCCACTATACAACGATTTTATCACATTTGTAGCTGGTTCAAAAACAGCCTATACACCAACACTATTGGTGTCTTACGGTGGTCCATGGGCAGAAAATTATTATTACGCAACGGAGAATGTACAAGGAGATGAAAAGCTCAATCGCTTTACTCCAAAATCAGAATTAGATGCTAAATCTCGTCGTCGAAATGCCGGTTGGTTTATGGATGAAGAACATGTCTTTGAAGAGCATGCGGTATTTGTAAAAGACTTAGTTAATGCGGGTGGATTGGCTGGAGTTGGTTCGCATGGACAGCTTCAAGGTCTAGGTTTTCATTGGGAATTATGGAGTATGTATGCGGGTGGAATTTCAAACCACAATATGCTAAAAGTAGCCACTATTATTGGTGCAGATGCATTGGGTCTTGCCAATGATATTGGAAGTATTGAGTCTGGTAAAATTGCTGATTTGGTTGTTTTAAACAAAAACCCAATGGAGGATATTCGCCATACTAATAGTGTTCATCTCGTTGTGAAAAATGGATTTGTCTATCAAGGAGATAGCCTGAATATGGTTTATCCAGAAAATAAGCCACAAGACTATCCTTGGACACAAGCTGCTCCGACAGAGTCGCTCCCAGGAGTTGGAAAAGAGTAATTAGTTTACGAGTATATCAGTGCCCAAATAACGGTTTTCTTGGTTCGTATACCAAGCCCGTTTTTTGGGCATTTTTATACCATTTACAATCGCTTCTTCTGAAAGGAGGATATATTCACCATCGTTTTTACTTTCGTCGTGATAAAATTGATAGTGACGGAGTTGTGCTGTTTTTTTATCAAAGTAAAAATACCAGGTGTCCTGACCAACAGCCTGCTCATAGGTCGCTTTTATACACCAAAAAGAAACTCCTTTTAATTTACGCTCATATACCTTTGAATCAAGAATAGTTCCCTTGTCTTTGAGCTTCATTGGAAGCCCATAAAGATATACATAGTAGTTTCTCATTTTTGTTGTTCGGGTAAAGTTTAAACGGTGCTTTTCCTCAATCTCTTTTGAAAAACTCGTTTCTCCTTCATACCAATGGGTACAATCTCCCTGCTTCAATTCCGAAGCGGTAGTTACTCCATCTTGAGCCACTGTACTTTTAAAATATTGGTTGGGGAAATCCAATTCTATTGTAGTCAAACGATCAGGACGAGTTGGGGTTTCCATCAGTACCTTAAAAGCCCCTTCAAAGCTTTTCCAATTCCCTTCTGGGTCATGATAAGCGATGCTTTTATTAAGTAATTCTTCTGCCGTAATCTCCTGTGCTTGTATCCCAAATGACATACAAACCAGGAAGAAAAAATAAGTCCATTTCATCTAGTTGCGATAATCTAATGCTGGATCACGGTCCCCTAATAAAGGAATGTATTTAAAGTCTTTTCCTCTCTTTTGAATGAATTCTTTTTTTGCTGCATCAATAATTTTTGGATCATCAAAAAGCTGCATTCCTGTAAGAGTTAAGGCTTTTGCGGCAACCATCATTCCTTTTGTTCCAATGGATGTTCCTCCAGAAGCAACTGCTTGCCAGCTATGTGCAGGAGTTCCCGGAACCCATGTTGCAGTTCGAAGTCCTGCTGTTGGTACAGCATAACTAACGTCTCCAACATCTGTAGATCCTCCAGCTACAGCATTGACATTGTAAGGAGAAACTCCCTCAGCGTAACGTAAATCTAGAGGCTTATTCATTGTAGCCACAATTTCATTGGCAAAAGCACGCTCCTCTTCATTGTACGTAAATCCTCCAATGGTGACAAGATTGTTGTGAACACGTCGTTGAAGACCATCCAAATGAAGCAAATCGTGTGTTCCTCCAATCATTTCATAGTCCATTGTTGTTCCTGTTCCTAGTGCTGCACCTTCAGCGGCATTAACTATACGATCAAACAGTTTAATCACTTCATCCCGTTTTGGGTGACGTGAATAATAATAAACCTCAGCAAAATCAGGAACGACATTTGGAGCTTCTCCACCACGTGTGATTACATAGTGAATTCGAGCGGACATATCCATATGCTCACGCATCAAATTTGTCATATAGTTCATTGCCTCAGCAGCGTCAAGTGCAGAACGTCCTTCTTGGGGAGCTCCAGCAGCATGGGCGGAGCGTCCATAAAAACGAAATTTTGCAGATTTATTTGCAAGTGCTGGTCGAGGGTCTGCCGCATTGGTGTCTCCCGCATGCCAATGTAATGCCACGTCTACATCATCAAATAAACCGGCACGTGTCATATAAACTTTTCCAGAACCTCCCTCTTCTGCTGGACATCCATAAAAGCGAACAGTACCTTTGATTTTATTTTTTTCCAAATATTCTTTTAAACTAATTGCTGCTGCTGCAGAGGCAGTTCCAAACAAATGATGACCACATGCATGTCCAGCTCGTCCATCGTTCGATACCTTATAACTCACTGCTTTTTGAGATAATCCAGGAAGTGCGTCATATTCTCCCAAAATAGCGACAACTGGTCCTCCATTGTTGTACTCAGCAACAAAGGCTGTGGGAATACCAGCGACTCCTTTTTCAATGGTAAAGCCTTGTTCTTCTAGTGTTTTCTGAAGTAATAAGCTACTCTTTTCTTCTTGATACCCCATTTCGGCGTAATCCCAAATGGTCAGTGCAATGTCAGCATAATGAGCTGCATGCGTATCAAGGTTTTTTAAAACGTTTTGGTGTGATTGCGAAAATCCTGCATAAGAAAACAGGAATCCCGCCAAGAAAATATATTTTTTCATGATTGAATATTTAATCTAAATGTAGAAAAAAAAGTGGTTTATAATCCGATTAGATACTGAAACTTCATAAACAACTGTGTACGATTGAATTGAAAAAGTTGAAATTGGATGTCTTCCAAGTCCTCAATCGTATTTTGATTACCACCAAAATAGAAGATTGTAGAAGGGTTAGGATTCCACTGAATCAAGGGCTGCACATAAAACTGATTGGTAAAGCTGTTTTTTTCGGTGATGATTCGCAGATTGAATGCACTACTAAACTGGTAACGTAAATTTAATCGGGCAATACTTCCGTTGAAGTAATCTGTTCCTCCGTTTAGTCGTTCAAGTTTAGAATATCGCAACGAAGGATTAATATTGAAATTGTCGTTTACCTGAAAGCTCAATGTTATAAAAGAAGAACGAATTAGTCCTACTTCAGGAATTTCTTCGTTGACCGACAAATCTTTACCGCTACTGTAATTAAATCCAAAATTAAATGACTCACTTGGTGCTCCATTGATATTAATTTGGTGTGTAGGAAGGTGATTGTAACGAACGTTTAGAAATGTTTTTACACGATCGTAATCCAAGGTATATTTAATTTCAGTTTGCCCAATCGTTTTTATTGAAGCAAATAAATCTACACTAAAGTTTTTGTACAAATCTTCAAAGGTGTAGACCATATCTATTTTTGTACCAAAACCAAATGACTGTAGGGCTGGTTTGTTTAAAATGTTGAGATACTCGTGGTAAAGGGTTCCCCAGCGACGATTGTTTTTAACCGCGAATCCAACGTCTGCTCTGTACTGAGGAGAAATATTTCTGTAGAAAAAATAACTTTGCCAGTATTCTGTTTTTCGATAGAGTTGAATGTAAAGCGCATCTCCATCAATTTTATCTCCATCTAAGGCAATTGTTTGTCCTTGTATTTTTTTGTCTGTTTGAATCCAATCTTGGACTGGTTCTTCATTGATGTTTTTAAACAATTCAAAGCTCAAACGCCAATTTTTATTTAGCAAGAAAAGTCCGTCTGCCCCAAACAAATGTCCATATCCTCCTCCGTCGTAAAATCGATTTGTCATTACACCACCAAAACGTGAAGTTGGACTTAATAAATACTGATACCGCAATACGTTGACCACACTTCTTTCCCCTTGTCCCAAATAAGAGCGATCTTCTCCTCCTACCAGATAAGGAGAACTTTCATCTATTGCATTAAGCAAAAATAAACGCGATTTTTTTCCTTGGCTAAGGAGTTTTGATGCTATTGATGGGTCGACAATTGAACGTGAATAAAAAGCACCATCTGTAAAATTAACCAAGTCTGTTCCTCGGTTAAAAAAAGGACGACGTTCTGGATATTGAAGAGAAAAAGAAGAATTTACATCAATCTGAGTTACGTCTGCTTCAACTTGAGAGAAATCTGGGTTAAGAGTAACCTCCAAGCTTGTGTTTTTATTTAAGTCAAGGTTTAGTCCAACACCAACCCCTCCCTTGATTTTTCCATAATCAAGTCGCTCAGAGGGCAAAGCTCTTTGTGCCTGAACATTACTCGAAACATAAGGTAAAATTTCTTTGCGTTTGTCGATTTTAATTCCCTTTAGAATCAATTTATCGGTTGTTTGACAGACCACACAGCTATTGTTTCTATCTCTAGGCTGACTGCTTATTTCAATTTCATTTCCGTTTTCAACATACCTTCTATAAAGATTGAAATTCCAAATTTGATCAGTCCCATTTGGAAATGGAATTTCCGAAAAAGGAATTTTCATTTCAATCTGATACCCATCCTCAACAATCGTTGCTTTTGTCTCAAAATTGACGTTAAAGGAACTGTCATATCTTGCTTCGTCTGTAAGTGCGTTAATTTGTCTTACATCAAACTGACTTCCAAGTGCATTGGAGGCAAGACCAAGGTTGTTTCTCGAGTCATTATATGGATCAAGTCTTAAGAGAATTACATCGTCATTCCAAATATTGAAATCATCACGAGGTCGAATAGAAGCACGAATATTTTTTGGGTCATCTTTGGCATATACCCCAATAAATAAATACTGGTCTGAATACGTTATATATGCAATTGTTTCCTTTCTTGATGGTTGATTATTTGCAGGGTTGAATTCAATGTCTAAGGGAACTAAAACAGCATTGTCCCACTCACCATCTGACAAGGTCCCATCAATTGTAATGGTTGAAGAATCCGTTTTTTTTGGTGTGAATTTTTCCTGAGAAAATACAGTTAAAAAACAAGACAAAAAGAATAAAAAGAGGTGGTTTTTCATTTCAAAAAGTTAAATGTACAAATAATCCCTTTCTGTCGACTTTAATGCCAAAAAAATATACCCCAACGCTCACTCCTTGGTATGTTAAAAAAAATCGTTGAAGAAAAACCGTAATTTTATAAAATGGAAAAAGGATTTTTAATTTTAATAATAGTATTTTTTGTTGTTGGAGTTCTTCATTTCGTTTCAATGAGAACAATAAAATTATCAGAGAGTAAAAAAACACGCTTTAGAAAATTCTTTTGGTATTTCTATGGAATCATTTTTATGTTAAGTGGAGGAATAAATCTGATTGAAAAAGGAGAATTTCATTGGAGTTTTACCCTACAGCTTATAATAGGGTTGGTTACTGTAATTCTAAACTTATTAGGAAAAATAGAAACAAAAACTAAACAGGTTTAACCCATCCTTTGTTCCACTTTGCGGAGTTTCTCAAGTTTCGTATAAGGATGTTATGAGTATCAATTCTGAAGATACTTTTAAGAAGGTTGGGGGTAATCCTTCTTCAAACTTTATCTCACTATTTTCTTTGATGAAATCCCCCATTAAATTATCCCTTAAAACTTATCCAAAACTTTCTCAATAGATTATTCTCAAGATAAGAACCCCATTTTCCATCTCATCAGTTACTTCAACAAATGGGGAGATACAATGAGGAGGAGGTTAATCTTAGTTTTCCTATATCAACGAACTTTACATCAAACCTCCTCCGATTTGTATCTATAATCCTAACCTATCTTTTTTGATTTTTTCAAACTCTTCTATGGTTAACACACTCCCAACCATTTTACTAATTTTTTCAACGAACTCTAAATCTTCAATGGAGATTTGAGTTTTTTCATTTGGAGTTGGAGTTGTTTTACCTTTCTGAAAACCATCTTTGAGTTCGGTAGAATACATTGAATGGTTGATTCCTTCTAAATCTTCTTTATCATATGAGAAATATGATTCAAAAACCGATTGAGATTGATGACCGGTTTGGTTTTTAATTTTTTCAAATGGAAATCCTTATAAATTATACACCCCTCTAAGGGTAATAAAGCGCGGTTGAATAAAGGTTTGGGCGTTAAATACCGATAAATTATTTGCGCTATTACGCACTTGTGCGTCGATATTTAAAATATTAGAAGCTTTTAATTCAAACTCCCATTTGGCATCTTTATCCTTGCGGTAAGAAAGCCCCGCATCCCAGTTTTGAAAAGATTGTACTTGGGTCCCTAGATCTTGACGAGTATAGCTATAATTTGAGACTAGGGTGACTTTTTCCCAGATATAAGCGTCAAATTCGATCGAGGGAGATTGCACGATAAATTTAGTCGAACGACTCCCTTGATCATTGTTGATCACACTATAGCGATAACGTAAACTCACATTAGGTGCTACCTTAAAGTTAGTGCGAATTCCCGGAGTCAGGGTTTGTGTAAAGCCTTCGTTTAAGGAAGGTGTCCCTTGTATAAACTGATTGATTTTACTGTAATTAAAAGAGGCGTTTAAACTGGAGCGAATCTTTCCAAAAGTGCGCTGTATGCGCCCAAAGGCATTTAAGTTTTCGTCGGCAAAATTAGAGTTAAAAAACGTACTGGTTCGAATAATACTCTCAAAATTGGTTAACCCTCTTATTTGATCGATATTACTGGTATAGGCCACTCGTGCAAAAACATTGGTGTAATTAAACAAGTTAAAACTACTGTACAACAAACTAATGTTATGGGATAAAGCATTTTGTAAATCTGGTTCCCCGTATTGTATGCTGTTATAATTGTTCAAGACTAGACCTTGTGCAAGACGGGTCACATCTGTAAACTGGTTTTGCATGCGGTAATTCAAGGTAAGAGATTCTCCTTTTTTGATTTGAATACGAGTTTCAAAATCGGGGAGAAAACGAATAAAATGGTCTTCGACCAAAGTGTTGTTCTGCCTATTTTTGTTCCCATAAGCATGGATTGAGAAGCCTGGAGTAAAGGTAAACTTCCCCGTTCTAAAGCGAAGATGTGCCCCCAGATAAAGATCGCTAAAATTGTATGCTACATCATTTGACGCTAATCCATTGTTAAAACTTGGTGTCAATTGCCTTGTTCCTCCATCACTTAAAAACTGAAAAATAGTGGAATCAAAATTTTGATGAGATAATATTGTCCCAAGAGTAAGATTAAGGTTACTCTTTAGTGAGATAATATGGTAGTAATCGAGCTTCGCATCTAATTGATTGGAATAAATCTTTCGGTTTTGTCCTAAATCATAAGCGTTCAAGCTCGTATCAAGACCCAAGGCATTTGCAGTAGTATCAAAGGCATCATTCCCGTTTGGGTCATTCACTAGAGTAGCATTATAGAAGGGATCTTCGTTTTTAAGCAAATGCTGCGCTTCAAAAGCAAAGATATTATCCTCATCAAGGGTAAAGTAATAGTTTAAGTTTTGATTAATTGAAAAAGGAGTGACTTCTTCTAGCTGTGCCGTTCTTCCTATCACCGAGGACAAGACATTTTGTTGTTGACTGTCATTTGATGCCCTTACAAGAATATCATAATCTAATTGATTGTTAAAGTTGGGTTTATAAGAAGCGCTTAATTTTAATAAAGCTTGATTAGAGCGTTCCTCGCTAGTTTCTTCGGTGGCTTCATCTGGGATTTGTAAACGAGAATCTGTGTATTGAATAAAGCTATTTTCTTTGGCATCTATGATGCTATAATTAAAGATAAGAAAACCGGTAAGGTCTAATTTCTCATTTGGAGAATAGCTAAAGTTTGCTGTGGCTAACTTATTTTCTATTCGCTGAGCATTGCTTTGATTGGTCAAAAAGTTGAGACTGTTATCG
>JAUROD010000060.1 GCA_030835845.1 Flavobacteriaceae bacterium | reverse complement strand
GTGTTTTTAAGACTTTACGACCGCTTGCCTCGATAATTTTAGCAACAGAATATCCTAATAAATTGTTTCGTATATGTCCTAAGTGTAGTGGTTTGTTGGTATTTGGTGATGAATACTCAACCAGTGTCACACCTTTTTTTGAATCTATTGATAAATGACCGTAATTTTTAGTTTGGATAATTTCACCCAAGGCAGATCCGAAAAAAGAATCGGCGATTGACAAATTCAAAAATCCTTTTACTACATTAAAGCCAGTAACTAAGTCAGTGTTTTTTTCTAAATACTCCCCTATCCTAGAACCCAATTCAAAAGGATTAGCTTTTATATGACGTAACAATGAAAATACAACAAGAGTAATGTCTCCCTCAAATTCTTTTCGAGTATATTGAAATTCAAAATCATCAATAGATATATTGTGTGACTCCTTTAAAAAGGATGCTATAATCGGAGATAAGGCATCTGATAGTGCTTTCATAGTTGAATTTGGGCAAAGATAATTATAATGACCAAAATACAAGCAGTTGAATAGATTCCTTTATCTTTAAGGTAAAAATGCTGGTCAACCTTTCTTATAACAATCCTAAACTAAAACAGCAAATAAATCAAGAAGTTGGTGCGCCATTTAATTTACGTGAACGATGGAGATTAGGAGGAATTGGATCGCAAAAATTGACTATATCATTCAGCTCGATTGAAATACACAACTTACTTGTATTAGACCACGATACCAATAGTTGTAGTATTGAAATACGACCAAATGGAATCATTGTACGTTTTAGAAGTTTACTTGAAACCTATGGCCTAATAATCCCTTATTACAAACTAAATATTTATAAAGGAAAAGCAGAAGAATATTCTATTTACAGAGATAATTATTGCATGAAGGTAATTGCAAATAAAAGGAGTATTCATGCTTTTTTCAAGAAAATTACAGCACAGAAACTCAACAACATGCCCCCTTCAGTTGATGAACTTTAGACAAATTAAATGAAAATACTACTCACAGGGGCAAATGGATACATTGGGATGCGGTTACTTCCTCAGCTAGTAAGCATGGGGCATGAAGTTTATTGTGCAGTTCGTGATCCTAAAAGACTATCAATTAATGAGGAATTAAAAAACAAAGTTCAAATCATCACTTTAGATTTTCTGACAATTCCTGCAAAAAATCCAATTCCAAAAGATTTGGATGTGGCCTATTATCTAATTCATTCAATGTCATCGAATAAAGGTGATTTTAGTGAAATGGAGACCAAATGTGCAAAAAATTTTATTTCTCTACTAGAAGAAACAAATACAAAACAAATTATTTATCTAAGTGGAATTGTAAATGAGGAGAAACTTTCGAAACACCTTATGTCAAGAAAAAACGTTGAAGATCTACTTCAAAGTTCAAAGCTCCCGACAACGGTATTAAGAGCGGGTATAATCGTTGGTTCAGGAAGTGCTTCATTTGAAATAATTCGTGATTTGGGAGAAAAACTCCCAATAATGATAACACCACGCTGGGTAAATACAAAATCACAACCTATAGCCATTCGTAATGTAATTGAATATCTGACTGGTGTACTTCTTCATCCTGAATGTTTGAATGATAGCTTTGATATAGGTGGACTCGACATCCTTACCTATAAAGAAATGTTGCATCGTTATGCAAAAAACAGGGGATTTAGAAATTGGATATTTACCGTTCCAATTATGACCCCAAGACTTTCCTCTTATTGGTTGAACTTTGTGACTTCTACTTCTTATCCGCTTGCTATAAGTCTAGTGAATAGCATGAAAACTGAGGTAATAGCAAAGGATCAGCGTTTACAAAAAATTTTAAAAATAAAACCTTACAGCTACGATCAGGCGATCCAAATGGCATTCAAACGAATTGAACAAAATTCGGTTGTGAGCAGTTGGAAAGATAGTATGGTTAGCGGTCGTCTTGAAAAGCACCTGAGAGGGTATATTCAAGTACCTCAATATGGGGTTCTTAAAGACACCAAGCAAATAGATCACATTGACCCTGAAAAAGCACTGAATGCTTTGTGGAAAATTGGAGGTAATCAGGGGTGGTATTATGCAAATTTTTTGTGGAAGCTTCGTGGGTACTTAGATAAACTATCTGGGGGAGTTGGTCTTCGAAGAGGACGAACTCATCCAGATAAAATTTACACTGGAGATTCGCTCGACTTCTGGCGTGTTCTACTGGCAGATAAAAAAGAAAAACGTCTCCTTCTTTTTGCAGAAATGAAACTTCCTGGAGAGGCTTGGTTAGAGTTCAAAATTGAAGGAAATAAAATGTACCAAACTGCTACATTTAGACCAAGAGGTTTGTGGGGAAGAATGTATTGGTACATACTTGTCCCCTTTCATTTCTTTATTTTTAGAGGAATGATAAGAAATATTGCTAAAGGCTAACGCTTGTCAATGGGCTTAAATTCTTGATTAATTTTTCCCGTATAAATCTGACGTGGTCTACCGATTGGTTCATTATTTTTACGCATTTCTCGCCATTGAGCAATCCACCCAGGAAGACGTCCCAAGGCAAACATTACAGTAAACATTTGAGTAGGAATACCCATCGCTCGATAGATTATTCCAGAATAAAAATCAACGTTAGGATATAGTTTTCTATCAACAAAGTAGGGGTCACTCAGAGCCTCTTGCTCCAAGCTTTTCGCAATATTCAAAATTGGATCATCTATACCAAGCTCGTTCAATACATCGTCGGCAGCCTTTTTAATAATTCGAGCACGTGGGTCAAAATTCTTGTAAACACGATGACCAAACCCCATCAATCGAAATGGATCATTTTTATCCTTGGCTTTTTCCATATATTTTTTCGTATCTCCACCATCTGCTTTTATCGATTCAAGCATCTCTATAACAGCTTGATTGGCTCCTCCGTGCAATGGTCCCCAGAGAGCAGAAATTCCTGCAGAAATTGAAGCAAAAAGACCAGCATGAGATGACCCAACAATACGAACTGTTGAAGTTGAACAATTTTGTTCATGGTCAGCATGTAAAATCAAAAGTTTATTCAATGCCTCATTTACTGTTTGGCTAGGCTTATATGTTTCTGTTGGAAGACGAAACATCATTTGTGCAATATTGTCCACATAACTGAGTTCACTATTACTGTAATTAAGCGGTAAACCTTTCACTTTTCTATGTGTCCAAGCACAAAGCACAGGAAATTTTGCCATGATAATTACAATGGCTTTATACATCTCTTCCTCGGACTCAACATCAACAGAACCTGGATTAAAAGCTGTAAGCGCAGCAGTTAGGGATGTAAGCGCTCCCATTGGATGAGCATTTTTTGGAAAACTTTTCAGAATGACTTTCAGATCTTCATCAACAAGAGATTGTTGATGAATATCAGACTGAAACTTATTCAGTTGATCTCCTGTTGGAAGCATCCCAAAAATAAGTAGATATGCAACCTCTAAAAAGTCAGCACCACCAGCCAAATCTTCAATTGAATATCCGCGATACTTCAATTCTCCTTTCTCACCGTTAAGGAAAGTAATTTCACTTTGGCAAGAACCTGAATTTTTAAAGCCTGGGTCTAGTGTGACAAGCCCTGTTTGTGCACGTAAAGCTTTT
>JAUROD010000005.1 GCA_030835845.1 Flavobacteriaceae bacterium | reverse complement strand
TCATTGAAAGATTGTGGAATAATATTCAAAAAAAAGACAAATCTCATGAAACACACCTCACGTTGTGCACACAAGACACTTAATAGGAGATAAAACTGCCTTTACCAAGCCGCTCTCCACTGTCTTATAGTATGAATTTTACCATCTTTTCCAAAAATGTATTTTTCTAAGAAAAGATCTTCTTCTACTTGACCATTTTTATTATACTTTACTTCTCTTGATGTAATTTCAACAATCGTTCTAACACCATCTAATTCATAGGGTAAGAAATATGCAGGTGATGAAACAATTGAATCATATGAAGAAAACATTTCTTTTAAATTATCGGAGGTAATTATTACAGGTTCCTTCGAGTTAAATGAAAAAAAACGAAGAGAGTCTCTCGTGTTCGTAAAAACACCTTCTGCATTCAATGCATCATAATTAGAGATTAGGTCTTTTACAATTTCCACTTGATCATCAGAACCCATAAGGAACTTTGTTCCAGAGTTCACCCATACACCTGCTTTCTTACTAACTTCAACCTCTGTAACTTCGTTTGAACATGAGCTTAGCAATAGACCTACGAGTAATAAAAAAATTAATTGTTTCATCTTTAAAATGTTTATAGTTTCTTTCAATTTACAAAATTTACAAATATGATAATGACTAAATTCATTTTAAAAACTCAAAGACAAGCAAAAAAAAACCTGATTGAAAGTCAATTGACAGTCAAACAGGATTAAATGAAGTGATCGCGCTAGGATTCGAACCTAGGACCGTCTGCTTAGAAGGCAGATGCTCTATCCAGCTGAGCTACGCGACCTTTTACAATTTTCTTTTTAGAAACTGAAAAAATAGAATCACAGTATCATATAATGGAGAAAATAGCGATGCAAAAATAGTTAATATTTTAACTTATTATGGCTGTTTTTTTGGTTATTTAGAGCTTTTTTAACGAAGTACTACTTTTTCCAAGTACCTCCATAGCGATAAAATGGATTATTTTCTTTCACTTCCTTTAAACAACTTTCACATGCAAACACCCATGCTTTAGGTTGACGGTATTGAATACGGTATAAAGTTGTGAAAAAAGTTTCACATATTGAACATTCTTTTGTTCTCATTAGCATATTTTCTTTACTATAAACAAGAGATATAATTGGAATCAGCATAGGCATAAAACGCCTCTTCCTCTTCTGTGAGTTGTGACAAAATAAGGGACTCTTGGCTTACTTCTACTCGATTTGCGTTATTGTCTTTGACTTCGATATAATAAATCCTATCATTTATTGTATAGACAAAGCGTCGAGTAGTTTCACTAACTTCAATAGCTGGACTGCCAAACTGTAATGCTTCTCTATCGCTAGATGCTACATTAACCCATTCTGAAATACAAACTCCATCAACCACACAACGACGTCGAATTAATTCACTTCCACGAAAAAATTCATAGTAGCACGTTGTTTGGTTTGACCAAGGAACTTGTGCATAAAATATTTTATCTGCTAACTGTTCACTGACTAAAACGGATGACACTAACTCTGGTTCGGAATTGCAGCCCATTAAAATCATCATCAAAAGGTAGCCGATTTTTTTCACACCTTAAATGTATATAAATAATCATTCATTATGATGATCATTCAAATACAGAATTAAATCATATGTTTTTGTCAATTCGTATGGTTAATTTAATAAATGATACAATGAAACATTGAGAGTTATAATGGTTTAATATACAAGTAAAGACACTGATTTCAAATTGCCCATACGAGGGTTTTTAGTGTTCAAGATACTAGAACAAACACCGAAATGTCAGAAATATTTTTTCTGGCCGCAAAGTATAATGGATTAATAACTAGTTGGAATGTTTGCTCAGTAACAAATACATATCTTATGCCTGATTGGGCAATGTCACTCAATCAAAATCTTGAGAATTGGAATGTATATCATGTTATTATTCAAATAAATTTTGACCGAAATACGAATGTCAATTGAACATCTGATCGAAAACCACAGTTCATGGTTTTTAAAAATAAAAAAACCCTCTAAATAGAGGGTTTTTTTGTACTATAACTGCACTGATTTCCATAAAAATAGTCGGGGTGGCAGGATTCGAACCTGCGACCTCCTGCTCCCAAAGCAGGCGCGATGACCGGGCTACGCTACACCCCGAGTGAAAACGGAAAATCAATATGTGAAAGTACGTTTAATTAGCGGAGAGACAGGGATTCGAACCCTGGCAACGCTTACACGTTGACAGATTAGCAATCTGCTCCATTACCACTCTGGCACCTCTCCTATTCTAGTTCACAATTAGGTTTGCAAATGTAATTCTAAGATCATAATTAAACAACAGTTTGAGTGAATTTTCCCTTATTTATTCAGGATACTCAATACGAAGGTGATAAATATTAATCAACTTGTCAATTAATACCTTTTTAATTGTCTCAATTTCAGCAAATGTGATATTCGAATCGACAAATTGTTTTTCTTCCATTTGCGTTCCAATAATTTTAATAACAAATTTTTCAACCAACTCAACAGAGGGTTCTTTTATACTTCTTGAAGCCGCCTCAACAGCATCAGCCATCATTACAATTGCTGTTTCTTTCGAAAAAGGTTTTGGTCCACGGTACCTAAAGTCATTTGCATTAGTTTCTGGATCTTGATCGAGTTGTTTTTTGTAAAAGAAATATACTGTTGAAGTCCCGTGATGGGTTCGTATAAAATCAATCACACGGTCGGGTAATTTATATTTCTTTGCTAATTCAATTCCATCAATAACGTGATTAATTATTATTCGTGCACTCTCTATTGGAATCAAATCATCATGTGGCGATACAGTTCCTCTCTGGTTTTCAGTGAAATAGGTAGGTTGTTTTATTTTACCAATATCGTGATATAGGGCACCTACTCGAGTAAGTAATACATTTGCATTAATAGCATCTGCAGCAGCCTCTGCAAGGTTGGCGACTTGCAAAGAATGATGGAATGTTCCGGGTGCCTTGTTTGAGAGTTCTTTAAAGACCGGTGAATTTGTGTCAGACAATTCCAACAGTGAAACATCAGAAACAAGGTTGAACAACTTTTCGTGAAAATAAATCAAGGGTTGAACAAATAGAGTGAGCAATCCGTTGATTATAAAAAGAAGGAAAATAAGGCTGTCGATATTTTGTATTCCTCCTTCACGAATAATATAGAATGAAAAATAAGCCAGCAAATACACAAAAGTGATTTGGAATACTGAAATAAATAGATTTGCTCTTTTATAAAGTTCTGATACACTTAAAATTGTAACTATTCCAGCCATCAGCTGAATAACCATATATTCAAATCCATTTGGAACAACAAAACCTATAAGCATCACCGATAATAAATGAACAAATAAGCCAAGGCGAGCATCGAAGAATGTTTTGGTGATTAATGGAAAAATACAAACAGGTAAGGCATAGATATAAAGTGGGAAAAACTGAAGGACAAACGTACTCGCAGCAACCATTAGCAATAGGTTAAAGAAAATGAATGTCATTTTTGTGTTGTGTTCAAAAATTACAGGCCTGTATTTACGAATAAATAAAAGCAAAATCAAAACAACCATACTGACCAGTAAAGCATACCCACTGAGCACCCAATTGTAATTGGTTTGGTTTAAGTTGACCGTCGAAAATTGAACTTGCAAAGAATGTAGTTTATCCCATGTGTAGGAGTCAATTAGTGCATTTTGTGCAACAATTAGCTCACCTTCAAGCACCATGTCATGCGTAGGCGAAATTACATTATACACCTCTTCTAATACGCGTTCAGAGTATGCTGAATTATAAATTAAATTGGGTTGGATGATTTCAAAAAATAATTGATAATAGGCATTTTTGAAATTACTATATTCTGGAGAAATTTTAAGATTTAAAAAAGCATTGAGTTGGTTTAGCTGCAACAATTGTGAATAAGCTAAATCACGTTCGGAACGTTCGCGAATCAAAGCTACATTCTCACCTCCTTGATGTGAGTAGTTTATTGGTAAAATACCTGTGGAATAAATACTATCCAATAAAATCAATCCATAGGCATAGCTAAGTTGATATTGACGTGTATTTTGTGTTTGAACGTAGGTTGAAAACAAGGACTTATAAGATAGTTTTACTTGCTCCTCTACCCCAGGGTCAATGTCGAAATAAGTTATAGCTGCCTCTCTAAGTTGTTTTTTTTCAAATTCAATTGCTTCATCAGATTTAAGTATACCAAAATCAAATGGAGCATAAAGAGAAGAATATCCCCAAATTTTTCCTTTTTCAAAGTTAAAAGCCCATTGCTTTTGAATGGGAAGAAGGTATAATATGATGGAACATGTGGAGATAAAAAGTATTCCTTTAAACAAAGGACGTTGAAAGTCATAAAAAAAGGCAAGTAATTTTATCATTGGTCTGACAGCGTACAATAAATCCATTAGCAAGATACATCAAAGGAGTGAAATGGTTGGTTTTAGACGGTTAAAATTCGTTGTGATACTTCTTAGTTAGTCCTTTTTGACTATTTTTGAACGAACATAAAAGCATAAGCTAAACCGACAGCATTGAAATACGGAATATGTCCTTTGGGAATTATCCCCGTTAGAATTGAAAACGCCCACAAAAGTGAATTGGTCAATCAACTGCTGTATGGTGAATTCTTTAAAATTATCGATAATCGAAAAGACTGGTATAAAATCCGTTCACAATGGGATGCTTATGAAGGCTGGGTTGCTTCCAATCAAGTCCATGAAATAACTGAAGATCAATATAAATATCTTTCCCAGCAAACAATAGTTTCGAGTGGAAATTTAATTGATTTTGTCAGGCTAACAAATGAGGAGATTTTTCCAATTCCTCTAGGTTCAGATTTAAGGGGGCTTAAATTGCTTACCCACCATTACGAATCACCACAGGTGGATCGCTTGTCAAATAGGGAAGCATTGTTACAAACTGCATTTCTTTATTTACATAGTCCTTATTTGTGGGGTGGTCGTACACCTATGGGTATAGACTGTTCTGGATTTACTCAAATAGTGTATAAAATTCATGGAATTCCCCTTAAAAGAGATGCGTCTCAGCAAGCAGATCAAGGAACTACACTGAGTTTTATTGAAGAAAGTCAAGCTGGTGATTTAGCCTTTTTTGACAACAAAGAAGGTGCTATTATTCATGTTGGAATTTTATTGCAAAACCACCATATCCTCCACGCACATGGCAAAGTACGTATCGATCGGATTGACCAAACAGGTATTTTTAATGTCGATAATCAAACTCATTCCCACCGACTTCGTTTAATCAAACGTATGCTATAAAAAAACCTCTCCGAAGAGAGGCTTTTCAAATTAACTTGCTTTGTTTTTACTTATTCTGGATACTTATCCAAAATTGTGTTCATGGCTCTAAAGCCTTCATTATCACCTATTGTCCCATAAATATTCTTAAGGGTTTTAACAGCCTCTATGTTAGAATCGTCAATTTCAATAATTTTCTTTAAGATTGGTACACATTCGAGGTAAATCTGTTCACGCTTTTGTTTCAATTGGTCATACTTCAAGTTGTCTGCACGAGAATTTCCAAGAGAATTCATTTGCTCTACAATTACTGACTCTGATTCTAAAATCAAAGCAACTAAATTAAGGTAAGCGTTTTCCATTGAAGGATTGAGCTCAATTGCTTTTTCGTAAAATTCACGGGCCATAGCCGTATCACCTAAATCAGAGTTAACTACACCAAGGTTAAAGTAAAGTGTTGCATTATTTGGGTCTTGAGCTAATGCCTCAATAACTAATTTTTGATACATTTCTTTCTCGCCGAGTTGAATATATATGTTTGCCTCAGTCATAATCAAACCTAAATCGTTTGGACTCTCTTTCCTTGCATCTTGAATTGCACCCATTGCTTTTTCTTTATCGCCCAGTTCGTTGTATATCAAAGCGATATTTTTGACGATTTCAGGAAATTTAGATTCAGTATCCTCTTGACGTTGATTAGTAAAATCTTTTGATTTTTGAAAAATATTGAATTCAGTTTCAGAAACTTCGCGTTCTTCTCCATTTTCAATATCGGTTACAAAATACTTTGTTACTACTCCGGTGTAATTCAATTCCTTGAGTTTAAGGTAGTACGTCAATGCCACGTTAAAGTCATTGCCATTAACCGCATTCGATGCAGCATAATACAGGTAGTCAATGTTTTCAACTGGATCAATTTGATAAGCTAGATATAATTGTTTTGAAGATGCTAAAAAATCCCCCGCCTCTGAAAGCTCGATAGCAGTATTGACAACATCAGAAATTAAATTACGAAGTTCTTCCTCGATTGAAGCATCAATTGCTGGATTCCCTTTGGCTTTAGTTAAACTTTCGAATGAAAGTGGATAATCTTTATCCAAACGTGCAATCTGCCCAACAAGAAAATAATATTGAGTTGATAATTTGGATTCTGCTCCTTCGAGTAAAGCTTTGTGTGTTGCTAGCGTTTCCTTAGCTGAAACCATATTAGTAGCTTTAAATTGCTTTTGGGCTAGCTTAAGCTCTTTTTTTTGAGCAAAACCAGCAGTCATAAGTAGCACTCCTAAAAGTGTAAATAAATGTTTCATTTTACGTATTTAAAATTTTTGGCAAAGTTAATCAATTGTTGGTTCTGGACTAGTGTCTTCAGAAATTGGTGGTTCTTGCGTTGGACTTTCAACATTTTCGGAGGTTTCATTTTCCTCAATGCCTTCTTCCTCCTTAATCACCTTGGCTACGGCAGCAATTCCATCATCACCTTTTAGGTTGATGAGTTTTACTCCTTGTGTAGCTCGTCCCATTACTCGAAGTGAATCAATGTGCATACGAATAGCAATTCCAGATTTATTAATAATCATCAAATCATTTTCATCGTTTACATTTTTGAGCGCAACCAAATCACCTGTTTTTTCAGTAATTGATATTGTTTTCACTCCTTTTCCACCTCTATTTGTCGTTCGGTAATCTTCCAAACTTGAACGTTTTCCATATCCATTTTCGGAAACTACTAAGATGTCACTAGAAAGATCATTAACTGAAACCATACCAACGACTTCATCATTATCATTTCCTAGTGTAATACCCCGAACACCTGAAGCATTTCTTCCCATCGGACGTGTTTTGCTTTCTTCAAATCGAATTGCTTTTCCTGATTTTACTGCCAAGAGAATTTCACTTTCTCCGTTTGTCAGTTTTGCTTCAAGTAATTCATCCTCTTCTCGAATAGTGATCGCGTTAATTCCATTGGCACGTGGACGCGAATATTGTTCCAATGGTGTTTTTTTGACTTGCCCCATCTTGGTCGCCATGATTACATAGTGACTATTAATGTAATCTTCATCTTTTAGGTCTTGAGTATTGATGAAGGCTTTTACCTTGTCGTCTTGCTCAATATTAATCAAGTTTTGAATAGCACGCCCTTTAGAGGTCTTGGAACCTTCTGGAATTTCATATACACGCATCCAGAAACATTTCCCTTTTTGGGTAAAAAACAACATATATTGATGATTGGTCCCCACAAAGAGATGTTCTAAAAAGTCTTCGTTTCTTGTTGTACTTGCTTTTTGTCCTACTCCCCCTCTGTTTTGGGTTTTGTAATCCGCTAAAGGAGTGCGCTTAATGTATCCTGCATGAGAAATAGTAATAACTACTTTTTCATCCGGTATCATGTCTTCGATGCTAAAGTTACCTCCAGCGTATTCGATGACCGAACGACGTTCGTCCCCATATTTTGTTTTTATTTCTTCAAGTTCTGCCTCAATGATACTCATTCGGCGCTCTTTTTTATCAAGGATATCCTTTAAATCTGCAATAGTTTTAACCAATTCGTCGAACTCTGCACGTAATTTATCTTGCTCTAAACCAGTAAGTTGACGTAATCTCATTTCAACAATTGCCTTAGCTTGAATTTCAGTAAGCTTAAATTGGCTAATCAACTTTTCTCTTGCCTCATCTGGACTAGATGATGCACGAATTAGTCGTATAACTTCATCAATATTGTCAGAAGCAATGATTAAACCATCAAGTATATGAGCCCGTTCCTCTGCTTTTCTAAGTTCATATTTTGTTCGACGCACCACTACATCATGACGATGCTCTACAAAATGATGAATCATTTCCTTCAAATTCAATAATTGAGGACGACCTTTGACTAGTGCAATGTTGTTAACACTAAAGGAGGACTGTAATGAAGTGTATTTGTATAGCTTATTTAGAACAATATTAGGAATTGCATCCCGCTTAAGGATATACACAATTCGCATTCCCTTTCGGTCAGATTCATCTCGGATATTTGAAATTCCTAAGATTTTTTTATCATTAATCAATTCAGCTGTTTTTCGAATCATTTCAGCTTTGTTGACTTGATACGGAATTTCATTTACAATTATGCATTCTCTACCATTGACTTCTTCAATGTTTGCTTTCGCACGAAGAACAACCCTACCACGACCTGTATGAAATGCATCACGAACACCTTCGTATCCGTAAATGGTTCCACCAGTTGGGAAATCAGGTGCTTTAATGGACTCCATCAATTCATCAATTGTAATATCATTATTTCTGATGTATCGAATTGTACCTTCAATAACCTCAGTTAGATTATGAGGAGGCATGTTTGTAGCCATTCCCACTGCAATTCCTGAAGTCCCGTTAATTAAAAGGTTTGGAACACGAGTTGGAAGAACTGTGGGTTCTTTAAGGGTGTCATCAAAGTTAAGTTGATGATCAACGGTATCTTTATCGATATCGGCTAAGAGGTCTTCAGAAATTTTGCGCATCCTAGCCTCTGTATATCGCATTGCTGCTGGGCTATCTCCATCGACTGAACCAAAGTTACCTTGTCCATCAACGAGTAAATAACGTAAACTCCATTCCTGAGCCATACGAACCATGGTGTCGTATACGGAAGTATCTCCGTGAGGGTGGTATTTACCCAATACTTCTCCAACAATACGCGCTGATTTCTTGTATGCTGTTGATGAGCGGATACCCAACTCATACATGCCAAACAGCACACGACGGTGGACTGGTTTTAGTCCATCGCGCACATCGGGAAGGGCACGTGACACAATGACAGACATCGAATAATCGATGTATGCCGACTTCATTTCATCTTCTATGTTGATGGGAATTAATTTTTCACCTTCTGCCATATCTTAATTACATATTAATACTATCTGTAAAAATACTTAATTATACCCCATAAAATTGAGGTAAATCAAGAAATTCTTATTGATTTATCAACAGGTTTTTTTGAAAAAAAATCACAAAATTTTTATGATTTAGCACTTTGATATATTGTCTTTTTTTTGTCTATTAGCGATAACATTTGTTATGAGTGGAATGATAATTGATTTATGATGTTTAAAATAAGGTAATTTATGGATGATAACTTTTCACCTCGGGTTAAAGACGTGATCTCTTACAGCAAAGAAGAAGCTTTGCGTTTAGGTCATGATTACATTGGCACAGAACATCTAATGCTCGGTATCCTTCGTGATGGAGGAGGGAAAGCAATCTCAATTCTCAATGCCATTGAAGTTGACTTAGAAAATCTTCGTCAAAAAGTCGAAATATTAAATCCCGCGCTTTTAGAAAATCACAGTCTTGAACATACCAAAAGAAATTTACGCTTGACGCGCCAAGCTGAACGTGCTTTAAAAACTACCTTTTTAGAGGCAAAACTTTTTCAAAGTGATTTAATTAACACAGTTCACCTTTTGCTTTGTATCCTCCGTAATGAAAATGATCCAACAACAAAATTACTTTCTAAGCTTAATGTAAATTATGACTTAGTCAAGGAACATTTTAAAATTATGTTGACAAACGACTCCGATTACCTAGATATCTCGGATTCATCTTTTCCAGAAGAAAAAGATGATGATACTGAAGGAGATAAACAAAATCCTTTTGTGCCCACGTCTGAGCCATCAAAATCAAAAAAATCAAAAACACCAGTTTTAGATAATTTCGGCAAAGACATTACTGCAATGGCTGAAATGGACAAACTCGACCCCGTTGTTGGTAGAGAAAAAGAAATTGAACGTGTTTCTCAAATTTTAAGTCGTCGTAAAAAGAATAACCCGCTGTTGATTGGTGAACCAGGTGTGGGTAAATCAGCTATAGCAGAAGGTCTTGCTCTTCGTATTGTGCAGAAAAAAGTATCACGTATATTGTATGGAAAACGGGTAATAAGCCTTGATTTAGCTAGTCTTGTTGCGGGTACAAAATATCGTGGACAATTTGAAGAACGTATGAAAGCGTTAATGAATGAATTGGAAAAAAACGAAGACATTATCCTTTTTATAGATGAGATACATACCATTGTTGGTGCTGGAGGAGCAACAGGAAGCTTGGATGCTTCAAATATGTTTAAACCAGCCCTAGCACGTGGAGAAATTCAATGTATTGGTGCAACTACCCTGGATGAATACCGTCAAAATATTGAAAAAGACGGAGCACTTGAACGTCGTTTCCAAAAAGTCATGATTGAGCAAACAAGCGAAGAAGAAACGCTTGAGATCCTTCAAAATATAAAGGAAAAATACGAAAGTCATCATAATGTAACCTATACTGATGATGCATTATTGGCTTGTGTTGAATTGACAAGTCGCTATGTTGTTGATCGTTTTTTACCAGACAAGGCAATTGATGCACTTGACGAAGCAGGTTCACGCGTTCACATCAACAATATGAATGTACCTCAAGAGGTAATTGATTTGGAAGAAGAGTTGGAACGTGTTCGTGTGCATAAATCCAATGTGGTTAAGAAACAGAAATACGAACAGGCGGCAAAGCTAAGAGATGACGAAAAACGTGTTGAAAGAGATTTGATTGATGCTCAAGAGAAATGGGAGGAAGAGTCAAAACTAGATCGTGTTGAGGTCACCGAACAACACATTGCTGATGTTGTATCAATGATGACTGGTATTCCAGTAAACAAAGTCGTGTCATCAGAAAAAAATAAACTTTCGGGATTGGCAGACACACTTGGAAAAAAACTAATTGGTCAGCAAAATGCAGTAGAAAAAGTTGTGAAAGCTATCCAGCGAAACCGTGCTGGACTTAAGGCTCCTGATAAGCCAATTGGTTCATTTATCTTTTTAGGGCAAACTGGTGTAGGAAAAACGCAACTAGCAAAAACTTTGGCAGTTGAAATGTTTGATTCAGAGGAAAATTTAATCCGAATTGACATGAGCGAATACATGGAGAAATTTGCCATCTCTCGACTCATTGGTGCACCTCCTGGTTATGTTGGATATGAAGAAGGTGGTCAGCTGAGTGAAAAAGTACGTCGCAAACCATATTCTGTGATATTATTGGACGAAGTTGAAAAAGCACATCCAGATGTATTTAATATGCTTTTACAAGTATTGGATGATGGTTTTTTAACTGATAGTCTTGGTCGAAAAATCAATTTTCAAAACACCATTATCATCATGACTTCAAATATTGGCGCACGCCAATTGAAAGATTTTGGAACGGGTGTTGGGTTTAGTACATCAAGTCAGAGGGCACAAGCAGAGGACATCGAAAAAAGTGTAATTGAAAGTGCCTTAAAGAAAACTTTTGCCCCTGAGTTTTTGAATCGTGTGGATGATATTGTGATTTTCAATTCTTTGGAAAAAGAAGACATCATAAAAATTGTTGATATTGAGTTATCAAAGTTGGTTAAGCGACTAGAAAAGATAAATTATAGTCTGAGACTTAGTAAAAAAGCAAAAAATTTCCTGAGCGATAAGGGATTTGACAAAAAGTATGGAGCACGTCCTCTATCTAGAGCAATCCAAAAACATGTAGAAGATTCAATTGCTGAAGAAATAGTCACAAATCGACTAAATGAAGGGGATGAAATCAAATTTGATTGGGACGGAAAATCAGAAAAACTATCACTTTTTGTAGTTAAAAAATAACGAAACTTACTTCCCTTGTGATAACAAGGGATTTTTTTTGTAATTACTGATGCTTTTCCCTTATTTTTGTGGGGAAATAAAAATGTCATCTGTGTCCAAAATACTCCTTACGGGTTTAATAGTAACGCATATTTCTG
>JAUROD010000004.1 GCA_030835845.1 Flavobacteriaceae bacterium | reverse complement strand
CTCTTTTATTACTATTTGGCGATAGAAATTGACTGACTAAATAGCCGTGAGCCCCATGAATTTGACAACCGGTAAACCCAGCTTCTTTCATAATTCGAGCAGCATTTCCAAAACGTTTAATGATCTCCCAAATGGCATCCTGAGTCAAGGCTTTAGCTGTTTTAAACATTTTTGATGCACCTCCCATTTTCAATGGAACAGCAGAGGGTGCTACTACTTCTCTATTGATTGCCGCAAAAGCTTGCCTGCCAGGGTGATTGAGCTGAGGCCAAAGATGTACACCCGTTCCTTCTACAGACTTTGCCCATGCTTTTAGCAATTCAAAGTGACGGTAATCCTCAACAACAACATTTCGAGCTTCCCCAAGTGCCATTGAGTCGACCATTACATTTCCTGTAATTAGTAAGCCCGGATTCCCTTTTGCCCAAACTCTGTATGCATTAATAAGACCTTTAGATGGAGCATGATGAGCAGTTCCAAAATTTTCACTCATCGCTGATTTTGCGATCCTGTTTTTTAAAATTGACCCGTTGGGTAAAGTAAATGAAGAAGCAATGTGTTTCATCAATAAATTAGTTTTTGGAAAGTTAGTTAGAATCGCTCAACTATCATAACAAGGGCAAGAATGAAAATTAAAATTCCCATCCCAAGTCGCCAATATTTCAATGCTTGAAAGTTTTTGGCAATTATGTAATTCAAAAAAATAATTAGAAAAACAATTCCAATTTGTGCAAATTCAACTCCAAAAGCAAAAGAAAGTAAACTCAATCTAGGAGAAAATTGATCGACAACAAGACTAAAATATCTTCCAAAACCTAGTCCGTGAATACCCCCAAAAACGAGGGTCAAAACTGAAGCAAAAAAGCCTTCATCTAGTTTTTTTTGAAGTAGCAAAGGAATACATCCAAATGCAATGGTAACAGGAATGAATAGTTCAATCCAATAGGATGAAACAGGAAGTTTTAAATAATAGTTTCCAATGAGCGATAGGGTATGTCCAATCGTAAAAAGAGTAACCCACCAAATTAATTTTGGGAATTTGCGAAATGAATATGGAAGCGCCAGGGCTGTAATGAAATAAAAGTGATCCAGTCCCTCCAAATCAGTGACATGATTAAATCCAAGAACAATATAAAACCAAATTGTATCCATTTATAACCCGCGTTCTTTTTGAATTGTTTCGTAGGCAGTTTGGACTTGTTGAAATTTTTCTTTAGCCCCTTTTACAAGAGCAGTATCATCGGATCGAATTTTGTCAGGATGATATTTTTTAGCCATCTCACGATATGCTTTCTTAACCTCTAGATCAGAGCACGAAGGATCAATTTCAAGTATTTTATAAGCGTTGTCAGCAGACTTAATAAACATTGCCTTGATGCTTTCCATATCTGCAAACCGCAATTGAAGTGCACGTGCAATTTGTTCGATTTTGTCAATTTCAATTTGAGCGATACTGCCATCTGCATTTGCTATTCCAAATAAAAAGTGAAGGATTTGCAAACGGGTTTCATATCGAGCTCCCGCAACAAAAAGCCCTGCCAATTCATTTAAGTTTTGATTTTCTTTTTTTATTTCCGTATTGAATTTCGAAAAAATCAAGCTGGCATATTCTTCTCCATAAGAAGCAATGAAATAGTTTCGTACAAATTGCAATTCTCTTTTATCTACCTTACCGTCTGCCTTAATCACAACAGCAGCAAGGGCAAGAAGGTTTAATTGAACTTGTTCTGGACGCATTTTTTGAAAGGTATCTACCGAGAAAAAAGGTTGCCTATTCTTAGTAAAGAGTTGCTCAAGGATACTCCCAAGGAAGTAGCCTAAAATTGCACCTCCAAAACGGAAATAGGTATAGCCCAAAATTGCAGTAATCCACTTTAACATAATTTATCTTTAGCTTAACAACAAAGATAACTTTAACTTTAAAATCCCCATGAGAGAAGTGAAAAAATCAGAAAACTAGTTATCTTTGTCAAAGTAAAAAAAAAGATATGTATCCAGCAGAATTAGTACAACCAATGCGAGATGAGTTAACCGCAGTAGGTTTTGAACAGATTAATGAAGTAGATCAAGTTGAAGCAGCAATAAATGCAGAAGGTACAACACTTGTTGTTGTTAATTCAGTATGTGGATGTGCAGCTGCAAATGCGCGTCCAGGAGTTCGTTTCTCTTTGGAGAATGCAAAAATACCAAGCAAACTTGTGACTGTTTTTGCAGGAGTTGATCGAGAAGCTACTGATGCTGCTCGTGCAATGATGATTCCTTTTCCCCCATCATCACCATCAATGGCATTATTCAAAAATGGTGAATTAGTACACATGTTAGAAAGACATCACATTGAAGGACGTCCAGCAGATATGATTGCTGAAAACCTAATACAAGCTTTCGACGAACATTGCTAGTCCCTCAATAAAACCCGGTATATGGCAAAGTTTGTTGCCTATCCTTTCTCGGTTATTTATTATTTTTTCTTCAGCTTTTTATTGCTGATTTTTCATCCTATTCAGGTGTTTTCTTTGCGCTTTTTTGGTTTAAATACCCAAAAAAAATCAGTGGACTATTTGAACATTTTAATAATTCGCACCTTACTCATGTTAGGAATTCGTGTACGTTTTAAAAATCCACATAGATTTCCAGAAAATCGCATATTGATTTTTGTTTCAAACCATCAGAGCACGTACGATATTCCTCCTCTTATTTGGTATTTACGTGCGCATTTTCCCAAGTTTATCGCAAAGAAAGAACTAGGCAAAGGAATTCCTAGTATTTCATTCAATTTAAGGCATGGAGGCGCTTTTTTAATTGATCGGAAAAGAGCAAAAAATGCCATTTCTTCCATTGAGAAGTTTGCACAACGTGTCTCCAAAAACAAATGGTCAATTGTTATTTTTCCAGAAGGTACACGTACAAGAAATGGACAGGTTAAACCTTTTCAACGTGTAGGCTTGAGGACTATTTTAAATGAAATTCCAAACGCTTTACTTGTTCCAATCAGTGTAAATAATTCATGGAAACTTGCTCGATGGAGCTATTTTCCAATGCCTTTAGGAATACGTTTGGATTTTTGTATTCACAAACCCATTGACCCAATTGATCAAGAAATTGAAAAAACTATCGACCAAATCGAAGAGGCAATCAAATCAGGAGTTAAAATTTAGCCTTTCTCTTTTCTAAAAATGCCTGGGTACCTTCTTTGAATTCTGGGTGATCAAAACAGGCACCAAAGTGTTCACTTTCTTTTTCCATTCCATCTACTCCATCTTCATAGGCAGAAGCAATAGCTCGAATTGCACGACTACTTGCATGAGGAGAATTTTTCATTATTGTAGCAGCAATAAGAGCAGCTGTATCGAGCAATTCATTTTGAGGAACAACCCTGCTGACCAAACCCACTTGAAGTGCTTCCTCTGCATTGATCATTCGACCAGTCAAGATCAATTCTGTAGCTCTCCCGCGACCTATAATTTGAGGTAATCGTTGTGTCCCTCCATACCCTGGAATAACTCCTAGAGAAGTTTCTGGCAATCCCATCCTTGCATTTGAAGTAGCAATCCTAACGTGACAAGAAAGTGCAAGTTCAAGACCTCCTCCAAGCGCAAAACCATTTATTGCAGCAATAACAGGTTTATGGGTTGAAGCAATAAAATCAAAGACCAATTCTTTTCCTTTACGTGATAAATCTGTTCCTTGATTTTGATCAAAATGTGAAAATTCAGAAATGTCTGCACCCGCTACAAATGCTTTTTCTCCACTTCCAGTAAGCACAATAACTCGTGTATTTTTGTCTGTTTTTAATTGTGCAAACAGCACTTGAAGTTCTTCCAAAACAGCTAAGTTAAGCGCATTGAGTTTGCTAGGACGGTGGATGCTAATCCAACTAATAAAGTCATTATTTTCGACTAATAAGTTCTTAAATTCCATGGGATATTCGTTTTAATTTAATGACAAAAGTAGTGCCTTGATCAAGTTCAGAAGTGAAACTAATTGATCCATTAAGTGAATCAATTATATTTTTTACAATTGCCAAACCAAGCCCCATTCCATCTGTTTTTGTAGTAAATTTTGGTTCAAATATTTTATTAAAATCTTCTGGTGAAATTCCTGTTCCGTTGTCTGATATTTTCAATGTAATTTGACTGAAATCAATATGAAGATTGATGACAATCTTGGATTCTCTGGTTTCAGGAATTGACTGGATAGCGTTTTGAACTAGGTTGGTAATTACACGAATCCACTGAGTACGATCAATTGGCCAAGAAAATGATTTATTAGAGGCAATGAATTCAATTTTTTTAGTGTCGAATATATCAATTGCCAAACGTGTGATTTCAACAATATCTTCCTCTTGAATTTTTGGCTGAGGGAGCGTTGCAAAATCTGAAAAAGCATTTGCAACACCTGACATGGTGTCGATTTGTTCGATTAACATTTTTGAAAAATCATTCAGCTTTTTATGCACATCTGGATCTTGAGAGTCAAAGCGCTGTTGGAAACTTTGAACAGTTAATCGCATTGGTGTTAATGGATTTTTAATTTCATGAGCAACTTGTTTTGCCATTTCTTGCCAAGCCTGTTCCCTCTCACTTTTTGCTAATCGTTCCGCACTCGCCTCAAGTGCATCCAACATACTGTTGTACGATTTGACCAAACTTTGAATTTCAGTACTCGCATAACGTAATCGAATTCGCTCATTTCCTTTAAATAGTCCTGTTTTTTCAATTTTTCTTCGCAGTGCCTCAATTGGTCTAGTGATAAAACTCGAAAGTAAAAATGCAAAAAAGATTGTCACTGCCATCATCAAAAAATAGATTTGATACAGCCGCATTAAGAACGTATTTAACTCTGTTGTGCTAAAAGAAATATCTTCAAAATAAGGAAAATAAAGTATGGCATAGGGGGTGTCAAAAGAATCGGTCAGCACACTGTAAGAGGATTGAAATCTTCCTTTTTCTGCTTTATTTTGTTCGCCAATCCTTAGGCTTTTACTCCTAAAAAGATTTTCTAAAATCGTTTGATTAAGTCGATGTTGTTCATCAATATTTTCATTCTGTACATAGGAATAAAATAATGGTTTACCTTCAAGGGTAAATAAGGCATACTCTACCCTGTGAATGGTAGATACAGATTCAAATTCTTCTAAATAATTACTTTTTGAGAGTTGATTATACGCACTATCGCGTTTCGTGATGTAATTGAGGTGATTTCGAACTTGAGTTTCTTTTCGAACAAGACGTCGAATATTATATTCATCACTCTGAGCGTAGTATTGTAAATAAGATGCTGAAACAATTAAAAGCAAAGAAAACACCGTGAGGACAATCATCGCAAAAAAGATTCTCGACCGTAATGAAATGGTGCGTATCTTCATGATTACTTTTTTCTTGTACGTTGATATAGCTTGATTCCTAACATCAAAAGGACAGCAAGTCCGACCAAAGATAATACCCCAAAAATCCAGTGTAAGCTAGTTTTGAGTATGACTAAAAATACAATTGCAAACAGCAGTAGTGTAGCCCCTTCATTCCAAATTCGCATAAATAAGGAAGAATATTTTATGTCATCAACTTGAAATGCTTTAAAAATCCGATGGGTTCTTAGGTGATATATGATTAGTAATACTACAAAAAATAACTTGATAATCATCCAGTCTTGAATTAGCCAACTCGGCATAATATAAAGCAACAAGAGAGCAAAAAACAGGGCTAAAATTGCTGATGGCCAAGTAATAATATACCACAACCTCCGCTCCATAAGTTTGAATTGATCAGTCAGAATTTCCTTTGCAGGACTTGATTTTGCTTGTGCTTCAATGTGATAAATAAAAAGACGAGGTATATAAAATAAACCTGCAAACCAGGTAATGACAAAAATCAAGTGAAGTGCCTTGATGTAGTTATAATAATCTGCTAGATCAAACATAGGACAATTAATATCCCTCTAAAATACAAAAAGGAACTAGCAAAAGGATTAGAAGGAGCGTATATATTTTTTCACTTCTCGTCTCAAGAAATAGGCAGTTACTATTGTAGAAGTTAGTTCTGCAATGGGAAAAGAAATCCAAACTCCAAATGTTCCATAATAGGAGGGAAGTATCAAAATCAATGGGATAAAGAAAAATCCTTGCCTGGTTAAAGTCAATAAAAGGGCAGGAATTGCTTTACCAATTGCTTGAAAATAAGCTGATCCAATCAGTTGAACACCCACTATTGGGGTGCTTAAAAACACCCACATTAAAACCTCACTAGTCGTTTGGATGACTAGTGGATCTTTCGTAAAAACAGCAGCGATTTGATCTGCAAATACAAGGATAAGTATGAATACAAAAGTTGCCAAAACAGTTGCATATACTAAAGCCTTACGAATAACTGACACTACCCTTTCTTTATGATTAGCACCATAATTAAATCCTGCAATAGGGACAAAACCTTGAGTAATTCCCAAAATTGGAAATAAAGCAAACATCAACATTCGGCTTATTATTGCATATACTGCTATAAGACTTTCGCCTGCTAATGAAAATAAAATGTTGTTTACCAATAGTACTGTAATACTTACAACTGCTTGTCTAGCAAGTGTGACAAACCCAAGTGATCCAATTTCTTTGACAATCTGCTTTTCTAATGCTAAGTCATTCAATTTAAGGTCTAAGTCAGATTTTTTAGAGATAAAAAAGTACAATATATACAATCCGCAAAATCCATAAGATAAGGTTGTTGCCCACGCTGCGCCTTCCATTCCCCAGCCCCATTCATAGATGAATAAATAATCCAAAAAGAGGTTTGATATAGATGGAATCATCATGGCATACATTGCGTTTCTGGGTTTTCCCTCAGATCGAATAGTATTGTTCCCCATCATACAAAAACCAAGAATAGGTACTCCAATAACAACAATGATATAATACACTTTTGCAAGGGGGTAAAGGTTCCCTTTTCCTCCAAAAAGAGGTATAATTTGCTCTAAATACACCAGTCCTAAAATCATGAAACTGACTGTAAAAAGTAGCGTCAAAGTTATCTGATTTCCAAAGGTTTTATTTGCACGTGCTTTGTCTTTACTCCCTAAAGCCCTAGAGATAATTGAACCACCCCCCATTCCTATAGACATCCCAAGAGCGGCAATAAAAAAAGAAACAGGAAGCACAACATTAATTGCAGCAATCGCATTTGCTCCAATCCATTGTCCCACAAAAATTGTGTCAATAAGGATGTTGAGTGACATCACTAAAATTCCAATAGATGCAGGAACAGCTTGTCTAACTAACAGTTTGCCAATGGGGTGTGTTCCCATTTGAATCGATCGCTCTGCCATTAGGCCTCAACTGCTTTTAACGCCCATTCGTCAATCCAACGACTCATGACTTTTATCCAATCTTCTCGATCATTTATACATGGAACAACATGCAAGTGTTCACCTCCATTATCTTCAAAATCTTCTGCTGCCTCCATCCCAATCTCTTCTAATGTCTCCAGGCAATCAGATACAAAAGCTGGAGTGACAACTGCCATTTTCTTTGTCCCGTTTTTTGCAAAACTTTCGATCGTTTTGTCTGTATAGGGTTGTAACCATGGATCTAGTCCAAGACGAGATTGGAAAGAAGTTGAAAAAGTTCCTTCTTTCAATTCGAGATATTCTGCTACAAGACGTGTAGTTTCATAACACTGGTGACTATAACAGTAGGTGTGAGCTGGAGAGGAAGTTTGACAACATTTTCCATCCATTTTACAATGTGATTTAGTGATGTCCGATTTTCGAATATGACGCTTTGGAACTCCATGGTATGAAAACAATAAATGCTCCCATTCTTTATCCTTTAAATAATCTTGAATGGAGTTTGATAATACTCGAATATAATCAGGGTGATTATAAAATGGTGGTAATGAAGTGAACTCAATATGTGGAAAAAATTGTTGACGTAATTCTTCTGCAAGTACCAAAATAGTCTCCGTTGTCGCCATTGCAAACTGAGGGTACAAGGGGACTATTAAAACCTCTTTTACTCCCTTATCCGAAAGTTCTTGAAGTCCTGTTTTAATGGATGGCTTCCCATATCGCATGGCTAAACTTACTGGAATACTCACTTTTTGCTGGACTTTATCTTGTAAACGTTCAGACAAAACAATAAGAGGGGAGCCCTCTTCCCACCATATTTTTTTATAAGCCTTTGCAGATTTTTTTGGACGTGTGTTTAAAATAATTCCTTTTACTAAAAGGGTACGTAATAATTTGGGAGCGTCAATAACGCGTTCATCCATCAAAAACTCACCTAAATATGTTTTTACATCGGGTGGATTGGGGCTATCTGGTGACCCTAAATTAACCAATAAAACTCCTTTCATAACAACTGTTTTTTCTTTTTCTTATAGGTAAATATAGACTTGTAATTTTTTTACGAAGATAAGGATAGTAGGTATTTTTTTGGGGTAGTACCATATTTCTTTTTAAAAGCAGCAATGAAATGGCTTGATGTTGAATAGCCAATTTTTAGTCCAACTTCATTTACATTGTATTTTCCTGACTCAAGCATTCTTCGTGCTTCTTCCATTTTATAAGTCAATAAATACCCATACACAGTATCTCCATAAAGTTGTTTAAATCCCTCTTTTAATTTACTCAAACTCAAATCAACTTCTGTAGATAACTCCTGAAGTGATGGTGGCTCTGACATATGAGTTAAAATAATTTCTTTTGCTTTCCTGATTTTTCGCACATTATCTTCATCAACTAAGAAAGGACATTGAGCACTATCTGCGTCTTCATTCTTATTGAAATATAAACTTAACAATTCGTACACTTTACCTTTGAGGTATAACGATCGCATCGTTGGATGAACATTTGCATTCAAAATTTGACTTAAAACAACAGCCATACTTGGGGAAATTATAGCGGTGTCATAATATTTTTTTGATTTGTTTTCGGGACTTAAAAAGTGAATCAAATCTGCGTCTTGTGAAAATAAACTGTGAAATTTTTTTATAGATATAACCACACTAACCAACCAAGTATCCGGTGCTAATTTCAAATCAATTGGAAGATTACGTTGTGGATTAAATAATAAAATATTATTTTCCTCTTCGACTGGAAATACATAATTTCCCTCATTGAAAATAAAATCTCCCCTTCCTTTCATACAAAAATGAAATTGAATGAAACTACTATTTATCTCTCTCGATTCACGAATACTTTCACCACTATCATTCTGGAAACGAAGGACAAAAAAGCCCTCTTCTATGATCGTCACTTCAACTAAACTTTTATCGTTATTTTTGTGCATAATTCAATGAATTAGTTATTTAGAATAAATTTGAATAATTGCATTATGTTACTGAAAACATAAATAAATACAAGAATTAGTTCAAAAATAAACGCTTTGCGATACTTATTCTACTTTTAGCGTTATTTTTTTTCTGTTTGGTCTACTATTTTTGCTATGGATTTAGAATTGGATATGCAGCTTAACTCCACAACGAACTATTTTTATGCAGTCGGCATTAGCTATAAAAATGCTGACCTAGGAACTCGAGGTAAATTTAGCCTGAGCAATGCACAGTGTAGCTCGCTACTTTTGGAAGCAAAGTCCGAAGGAATCGATGAAATCTTAATCAATACAACTTGTAACCGCACAGAGATATATGCCTATGCAGCACACCCTTATGAGTTAATTAAACTATTGTGCAAACACTCTGGTGGTGCACTTGAAACTTTTGAAAACCTAGGGTATATTCTCAAAAATGAAGAAGCAATTCATCATATTTTTCTAGTTGGAACAGGTCTAGACTCACAGATTTTAGGTGATTTTGAAATAATCGGACAATTAAAACAAGGATTTTATCGCTCCAAAAAATTAGGTCTTGTAAATGGATTAAGCGAACGTTTGGTTAATGCAGTAATTCAAGCCAGTAAACGCATAAAAACAGAAACTAAAATTTCAACAGGTGCCACTTCAGTTGCGTTTGCCTCAGTCCAATACATTATCCAAAAGGTGAATGATATTTCCACTAAAGATATTTTGTTGTTTGGAACTGGAAAGATTGGAAGAAATACCTGTGAAAACCTCATTAAGCATACCAGCAACGAACATATTGTCCTAATCAATAGGACACATGAAAAGGCAAAAAGCATAGCTGGTAAATTCAATGTATTGGTGAAAGAATATGGCGATTTACCAACCGAGATTCGCAAAGCAGATGTAATGGTCGTAGCTACTGGTGCTCAATCACCAACCGTAGCAAAAGACATCATACATTCTACTAAACCCCTTTTGATTCTGGATTTATCGATTCCAAGTAATGTCCATGAAAATGTGAAGGAACTTGAAAATGTCACTGTTGTAAATCTTGATACCTTATCACAAATCACAAACAAAACTTTAGAAGAGCGTAAAAAACATTTACCCAAAGCATTGTCAATTCTTGAAGAAGTAGAAAGTGAATTTTTACAATGGTTGCATGACCGTCAATATGCTCCAACACTCAGAGCATTAAAAGCCAAACTAACCGAACAACAATCTGCGGAAGTAAAAGCCAAAAAACGCAAACAAGATTTACCCCAAGAAGCTACCGTAGTTTCAGAACAAATGATTCAAAAAATTACAGGTCAACTTGCCAATTATCTCAAAGAAAATCCAAGTAAGGCAAGTGAAACATTAAGTGTTTTTAAAAACGTTTTTCAACTCGATCCATCACATCATGCATAATCCACTTCGAATTGGTACTCGTGATAGTGCACTAGCGATTTGGCAAGCAAATACGCTTCAGTCCCTCCTAGAAAAAATAGGAATTAAAAGTGTCCTTATTCCAATTAAAAGCGAAGGTGATTTAAATTTAACTCAGCCTTTATATACCATGGGAACCACTGGTATTTTTACAAAGACACTAGATGTTGCTTTGTTAAATAACCAAATTGACATTGCAATTCATAGCATGAAAGACGTTCCTACCCTACTCCCAAAAGGAATTGTTCAAGCAGCTGTTTTAAAACGAGGAGAAACTGAAGATGTGATGATTTGGAAAAATCATAATTCACAATCGAAAGAGACTAAAATCATTGCAACTGGAAGTCTCCGAAGAAAAGCACAGTGGCTTTCAGAGCATCCAAAGGATAAAGTGGTCCCTCTTCGAGGAAATATTCAAACTAGACTTGAAAAACTTCATAAATCTGACTGGGATGGGGCAATTTTTGCTGCAGCTGCATTGAAACGTTTGGAACTAATAGAAGAACATGTTGAACCGCTGATTGATATGCTTCCAGCACCTGCTCAGGGAGCATTGATGATCGTCTGTAGAAGTGAAGACAACGTCCTCAAACAAAAAATCAACACGATAAACCATAGTGATAGTGCGCTTTGTACTCAAATTGAAAGAGATTTCTTACGAACCCTTGAGGGGGGGTGTACTGCACCAATTGGTGCACTTGCAACGGTCAAAGATGGAATGATTTATTTTAAGGGAGGTCTATATTCTTTAATAGGAAGCCAAAAAGAAGAAATTGATGTCGTTTTTCCGTTAAGCCAAGTGGACGGTAAAGGAGCTTCATTGGCAACTTCGCTTTTGAATCAAGGTGGAGGAAAATTGATGAAAGAATTTAAACAAAACAACTAAAATGAATGGGTTTCGCCTTTTATCAACCAAAGTTTTGTCTCCTAATCAAAGGATGAGATTGGTAAATAATGGGGTGTCATATAGTGAATGGAACTTTATCCAAATTATTCCCAAAACATTTAAAGCTGATATTTCAAATAAGGTGTTGTTATTTACCTCTCAAAATGCCGTAAATGCGGTGTTAAGCCAAATTGATTTAAGGGATCAAAAATGCTATTGTGTAGGCGAAAAAACAAAATCTATTTTAGTCAAAAATGGAGCAAAAGTGCTTAAAATGGAGCAAAATGCGTCTATTTTAGCTGATTTTGTACTTAAAAATGCTGAAAATGAAGATTTTTTGTTTTTTGCCGGAAACCTTAGAATGCCTCATTTAGAAGCTGCTTTTTCAAAGGCGAATATCCCTTTAGAAGTGATAACGGTTTATGAGACCATTTCACACCCTAAAAAAATGGGATTTTTTGATGGAATTTTATTTTTTAGCCCCTCTGGAGTGGATAGTTTTTTAACCTCAAATTCAGTTGCACTAAGTCAATGTTTTGCAATAGGTTCAACAACTGCGATTGCTCTTAAACCACACACGAACAATATTATTACTGCTAGTAAACCCTCCGTGGAGCACCTCACTGCTGCAGTAAAAACTCATTTGACTACAATATTATGATACAAAACGATTTATTTTTAAAAGCCTTAAAAGGAGAAACTGTTGAACGTCCACCAGTATGGATGATGCGTCAAGCTGGACGTTATTTACCAGATTTCATGAAGTTAAAGGCAAAATATGATTTCTTTACTCGCTGTCAAACCCCTGAATTAGCGACTGAAATTACAATAATGCCTATTGATCAGATTGGGACAGATGCAGCAATTTTATTTAGTGACATCTTAGTAGTGTTACAAGCAATGAATATTGAGGTAGAAATGAAACCAGAGGTGGGTCCATGGATTCCAAACCCAATACGAAGCGAAAAAGAACTCAATGAAGTTATTGTACCCGATGCGTCCGTAGCGTTAGATTATGTAATCAAAGCAATTCACATGACAAAACAGGAACTCAATAATCGTGTCCCTCTAATCGGTTTTGCTGGTTCGCCATGGACATTACTTTGTTATGCAGTGCAAGGACAAGGCTCAAAAAATTTCGACAAAGCAAAAGCATTTTGTTTTAGTCAGCCCGAATTGGCTCACCGTTTACTTCAAATGATTACGGACACTACCATTGACTATTTAAAAGCAAAAGTAGCTGCCGGAGTTGATGCGGTTCAGCTTTTTGATTCATGGGGAGGTTTGCTTTCTCCAGATGATTATAATATTTTTTCTCTCCCTTACATTCGTCAAATTGTAAGTGCTCTCAAAGATGAAATTCCTGTCATTGTATTTGGAAAAGGATGCTGGTTTGCCCTTCATGATATGGCACAAACAGGTGCAAGCGCACTAGGTGTTGACTGGACATGTACAGCTAGAAATGCGCGCTATTTGTCGGGTGGTCAAATTACACTACAAGGGAATTTTGACCCTTCTCGACTACTTTCACCTATACCAACGATTAAAAGTGAAGTCAAAAAAATGATTGATGGGTTTGGAAAAGATCGATATATTGTAAACTTAGGACATGGAATCTTACCAAATATTCCTGTCTCACACGCACAAGCATTTGTGGATGCTGTAAAAGAATACAAAGCATAAAGAATGAAAGATAAGTTCCATAATTACATTTTAAATTTACAAGACACCATCACTTCAACTTTAGAAAAAATAGATGGTACAGCTAGCTTTAAAGAAGATGTATGGGAACGCTCTGAGGGTGGTGGTGGAAGAACACGTGTCATTGAAAATGGTTCAGTATTTGAAAAAGGAGGTGTCAATATTTCAGCAGTTCACGGAAATTTACCCAAAACAATGCAAGCTCATTTTAATGTAAGTGAAGCCTCATTTTATGCATGTGGTCTTAGTCTTGTGCTACATCCCAAAAACCCAAATGCACCCACAGTCCATGCCAACTGGCGATATTTTGAATTGTATGATTCTCAGGGAAATATTGCAGATCAATGGTTTGGAGGAGGTCTAGACTTAACACCCTACTATATTGTTGAAGAAGATGCTATTCACTTTCACAAAACATGTAAAACTGTTTGTGACAGGCACGAGAGTGACTTTTACACAAAATTTAAGGCACGTTGTGATGACTATTTTTGGAATTCACATCGTGAAGAAGCTAGAGGAATTGGCGGTTTGTTTTTTGATTATTTAAAAGCTGAACAACGTTCAATGGAAGGGTGGTTTTCCTTTGTTACGGACGTAGCCGACCACTTTCTTGATGCCTATATTCCAATCATTGAAAAAAGAAAAAACACCCCTTACAACGACACACAAAGGAACTGGCAAGAAATCAGACGAGGACGCTACGTTGAATTCAATCTTGTTCATGACAAGGGTACTCTATTTGGTTTAAAAACGAATGGACGAATTGAAAGTATTTTGATGAGTTTGCCTCCGCAAGTACAATGGAGGTATGATTTTAAAGTAGAGGAAAATAGTCCAGAAGCTGATTTAATTAATATACTAAAACACCCAAAAGATTGGGTATAAAATAAAATAATATGTTTCCACTTCAACGTAATAGAAGACTTCGCACTTCAGCTGCAGTTCGTGAATTAGTTCAAGAATACAAACTTTCTTCAACTGATTTTATCGTTCCTCTTTTTGTTGTAGAAGGCTCAAAAATTAAAGAAGAAATTCCTTCAATGCCTGATTATTATCGCATGAGTTTAGATATTTTGGAAGAGGAAGCCAAAAATTTGTGGGACATAGGACTTAAGTCTGTTTTGCTTTTTGTAAAAGTACCCGATCTACTTAAAAATAACGAAGGAACGGAGGCGCTTAATTCAAATGGACTAATGCAAAAAGCTATTCGATGTGTCAAAAAAGCAGTACCTGAAATGGTTGTAATGACTGATGTTGCACTCGACCCCTATTCCTCTTACGGACATGATGGAATTGTAAAAAAAGAGGAAATTGAAAATGACCAGACAATCGAAGTGTTAGCTAAAATGGCTTTATCTCATGCTCAATCAGGAGCTGATTTTGTAGCTCCCAGTGACATGATGGACGGAAGAATAGAGCATATTCGTGAAATTTTGGAGATGAATTCTTTCCCTCATACTGGAATTATGAGCTATAGTGCAAAATACGCTTCTTCATTTTATGGTCCTTTTCGCGATGCTCTTGATTCAGCTCCAGGCTTTGGAGATAAGAAGACCTATCAGATGGATTTTCATAATCGAAAAGAAGCAATTACAGAAACTCTTTTAGATATTGAAGAAGGGGCTGACATTGTTATGGTAAAACCAGGAATTGCCTACCTTGATATTATCCGTGACCTTAGCGAACAAGTTGAAGTGCCAATTGCTGCCTACCAAGTTAGTGGTGAATATGCGATGTTAAAGGCTGCGGCAGACAAAAATTGGATAGATTATGATGCTCTTGTATATGAGCAATTAATTGCTTTTAAACGTGCAGGAGCATCAATAATAGCTAGCTATACAGCAAAAGATGCGGTACGTATTTTGAATGCGTAATAATGTTAAATTTTTATATTTTTAATTTATTTTTTTGAGATTTTTATATATTCGTAAGACCATATCTTACGCTTATGTTGCTAAAATTACGCTCATCTTTTATCCTCCTAATTTTTCTAAACTGTATTGGCGAAGACTTAATCGATGATTATGTAGATCCAGATTTGAGATTTACAAATGTCATTTTAAGCCTTCCCATTGGAGTTACTCACCAGTATATAGTTCGTTTTTTTGACGAGTCTGGAACTGAGGTCATAGACCCAAGTTTGATGTGGGAAATTGAACCTCCATCTATAGCAGAAATAAGTGAATCTGAGGAAATTACTGCACTCGCAGAGGAAGAAGCCACAGTAACTGTTAAAACAACTGGTTTTCAAGGGGAAACAATCAGTGCCGAAACAGTCATTTACGTTTCATCTTCTTCAATAACAAATTCTGAGACAATCATGGAAAATAATGAAGTTATTGAAGTAGATTCTTTTTTTGAAGGCGAAATCAAAACAACTTCCAGCTACCAATTACAAGGAAATTTCCGATATGAACTTAATGAAACCCGAATCATTTTATCACTTGACGAAACATACAGAGCAGATTCTAGTTTGCCGGGACTCTACATCTATCTAGGAAACAATCCTAGTACAGTTTCTGATGCATATGAAATTGGTGCTGTACAAATATTTGAGGGGGAACACCAGTATAATTTACCAGAATCAATAAAATTGATGGATCACAAATATATACTCTATTGGTGTAAACCTTTCAATGTAAAAGTTGGAGAGGGAAAAATATTTGATTGATGAAAAACTACCTTGTGCTAATTTTAACGATTGCTGGCTTTACGCTGAACGCTCAATGGCCTCAAAAAAAAGAAACTGCTTATTACAAAGTTGGAGTTTGGTTTTTAGAAGCTGACCAACACTTCACTAGTTCAGGATTTAAAGATCCAAATGCTACTCGAGGAATTTTCATTACTGATTTTTTTGGACGATACGGCATCAGTGATAATTTGACAACGTTTGTCTACATCCCCTACACCACCGTGTATCAAAACAAACAAGTATTCAGCTCAGGAAGACCTCCTATTGAAGGTGAGCTTTTTTCAAGTCTTGGAGATGTTATTATAGGCTTTGAACACAAACTATCTAACAACAATGGCTGGGCGATTTCAGCAACCGTACAACTTGGTATCCCAACTAGAAATGAGTAAGGAGGAAGTGATAAAAGCTACCAAACAGGGGATGGAGAATTTAATCAACTTTTAAAAATCAATCTTGGGAAAACGTTTAACATCTCCTCACAACCTTTTTATTTCAAATCCAATCTAGGGTTTAATCAACGTTCAAAAGGGTACTCCGATGAGTGGAGATTTGGGTTAGAAACTGGAACAAAAGTCACAAAAAAGCTTTTGGTTATTTCTTGATTTAATAGCATCAAATCGTTTCAAAACGGAACACTTTCTGCCGCAAACAGCAATGGTAGTATTTTTGCCAACAATGTTGAAGTGACAAATCTAGGTGGAGAAATTATTTACACATTTAACAAGAAAATACAATTGCACATGGGTGGAACTATGCCACTAAACGGCAGAATAATCTACTTTGCACCTGCATTTTCTGCAGGGATAGCATTCAAAAATTAACCGTAAGTTCGTTCAACTGAAAAAGGGGTTAAATCTAGACTTGTTTTCTTACCCGCAACCAGTTCTGCAATTAATTTTCCTGTTGCTGGTCCAAGGCTCCAACCCATCATTGAATGCCCAGTGGCTAAGCTTAAATTATCAAACAAAGAATGACGACCTATAAAAGGTAATCCATCAGGGGAAAGAGGGCGAAGTCCACATTGAACTTGATCTTTTGCTGTTTGGCTTATTTTAAGTCCAGAATAATATTTTGTTGCAGCTGCTGCGATAGCCTCCACTCTATTTTTTTGAATGTTGTGATTTACACCCGATATTTCCATTGTTCCTGAAAAACGAGTAAACCCCTTCATCGGTGTAACGGCAACTTTTGATTCCATAAGAATGGCTGGCATGCTAATTCCTGTTGGGTTTTCCTCGTTCATTCGGTACCCTTTTCCCGCTTGAACTGGTAAATTAATTCCTACTGATTTAAGTAGTTGTTGTGTCCATGCTCCTGTAGCAACAACAACCTCATCACCAACAAAGTTTCCTGAATCTGTCTGTACCTCAGTAATTTTATTTCCATTGAATTTTAGAGAAGTGACTGTTGTTTCTTTGTGAATATCAACCCCTTCCTTTACTAAATATTGCTTTAGCTGCTCCATGAAAGTTCCCGGAGTTGTATGCGAATCACATCGATATAAATAAGCTCCTTCAATATTCATATCTACATTAGGTTGAAGTTTTTGCACTTGGTTTTTATCAAGTAATTCAACATCCAAACCAAGTTTTTTTGCTTCTTGCATCACTTTCCCCTCAGCAACCTCTGCTTTTTTTGTTTTAAAAGCCATTAAAACTCCACGATCTTCTAAATGAAAATTCATACTTGGAAGATTGTCAAAATCATGATATAAATCTTTACTCAGTACATTGATTTCTTTAATTACCTTCAAAGATTTTTGCACGTGATTATGGGAACATGAACGCTTAAATTTCAATCCCCAATCCATCAAATCCAAATCTAATCTTGGTTTTATATAAAAAGGACTTGATGAATTAAACATCCATTTTAATCCTTTAGTTATCATTCCTGGTGCCGCAAGTGGAATAATATGACTCGGTGTTAGATAACCTGCATTCACATATGATGCACCCGCTTCCATATTACTTTTATCAATTATAATAACTTGATGTCCCTCTTGTTTTAAAAAATAGGCGCAAGATAATCCAACAATCCCACCACCAATAACAATACTTTTCTTTGACATAATTATACTACTTGAAATCCCTCTACATAAGGGTCATTTTTATCTAAAATAATTGAGTTAAATCCTATTATTCTTGCAGATCCTTCAATACTTGGAACAATTGCTTTGTAGCCTCCTACCTGTGTTTCATTTTCAACTTTTCCATTGAATACGGAGCCAATAATACTTTCATGGATAAATACATCCCCTACCTTGAGCTTGCCTTTTGCAAACCACTGAGCCATTCGTGCCGACGTACCTGTTCCACAAGGAGAACGGTCAATTGCCTTATCTCCATAAAAAACTGCATTTCTTGCAGTTGCGGAAGGTGAAATTGTCTTGCCACTCCAAAGAACATGACTACACTCTCTTATGTTTGCATCCTCTGGATGGATAATTTGAAACTTTTTATTGATTTGATCCCGTAACACTCTACTCCATGCGATTAGTTGATCTGCTGTATAATGTTCCAATCCTTTAAAATTTTCTTGCGGGTCTACTATCGCATAAAAATTTCCTCCGTAGGCAACATCGAAAATCAATTCTCCTAGATCACTATGTGTGACTTTTTGATTTTCTAAAATTAAAAAAGATGGGATATTTTTAAATCGAACACTCGTAATTTTATCTACATTTTGGGTATAAGCAACCTCAACTACTCCAGCAGGAGTTTCCACAAGAACCTTTCCTTTTAACTTAGGGTGAATCAATTTTTCTTCCAATAAAATTGTAATTGCACCGATAAGACCATGTCCACACATTGGCAAGCATCCACTTGTTTCAATAAATAAAATACCCACGTCATTGTGTGGGTTTTCGGGCTCAAAGAAAAAGCTTCCACTCATCATATCGTGACCTCTTGGTTCAAACATCAACCCTTTTCTAATCCAATCGAATTCACGCAAAAAATGCAGTCGTTTATCCATCATTGAGTTTCCTATAAGCTTGGGACGTGGTTCTTTTACCAAACGAACTGGATTTCCTGCAGTATGAGCATCTATACACTTAAAAAGAGGTGGTTTATTCATTGTTTTGCACACGAATTATATAACTTTCAACCTCTTCTTCCATCAGTGGCAAAGTAAGTGTTCCCTTTCCTAAAATAACTTCGTGAAAAGCACGAATATCAAAATTACTTCCCAACGCTTCTTCTGCTTTAGCACGTAAATTTCGAATTTGTATTTCTCCAATTTTATAGGCCAATGCTTGACCTGGCCATGATATATAACGATCTATCTCTGTGTTAATTTCATGTAGTGATAATGCTGTATTACTTGCCATATAATTCACAGCTTTTACTCTTGACCATCCAAAAACATGCATACCGGTATCCACAACTAATCGACAAGCGCGCCACATTGAATAGGTTAGTTGGCCAAATCGTTCATATGGAGTAGTATAAATTCCCATTTCGGCAGCTAGTGACTCTGTGTAAAGCCCCCATCCCTCTCCGTAAGCGGATAAATATAAATCACGTCTGAATTGAGGAATTGTATTTGGGAGTTCTGAGTTTAAAGAACCTTGGAGGTGATGTCCAGGAACTGCTTCATGTGCTGTTAATGCAGGTATAGCATACAGTGGTCGACTTGGCAGATCATAGGTATTCACCCAATAATATCCTGGATCTGTACTATTTGGACTCGTGCCAATATATCGACCAGCAGTGTATTTAGGCGCAATTGATGCAGGAACTGGAGCAACGCCATATGGCTTACGAGGAAGTGTCGAAAAATATCGAGGTAGTTGTTCGTCTAAACGTTTGGAAACATCACGAGCAAACATCAATAGTTCTTTTGGACTTTTTGCATAAAACTGTTTGTCAGTTCTAAGAAATGTAAAAAAATCTTCAAACGATCCTTTAAACTCAACTTCTGAAATAATCTTATCCATTTCCAATCGAATGCGAGCAACCTCATCTAACCCAATTTGATGAATCTGTTCTGCATTGAGATCTAAGGTTGTATAAAAATTGATTCTATTTTGATAAAAGTCATTCCCTCTTGGAGTTGAACCTACTCCAATTTCATCACGTGTAGTCAGATAATAATTATCTTCAAAAAATGATTTAACCTTTTTAAAACTCGGAATCACCCCTTCCTCAATCGCTTTTTTTGCCTCAATTTGTAAACTGTCTTTTTCTGTCTCAGTTAGACTATCAGGTAAATCGAGAAAAGGTTTGAAATAAAAATTTGACTCTGCATCAACAGTAATATGTTGGTTGTATGAAGTTTCATACCCTTTGAAAATCACTTTGGGTTGTGAAATTCCCATATCAATTCCTTTCTGAATTAAAACCATATTTTGATTGATGTATTGCGGAATAGCTTGGATAAGATTTAGATATTTAAATGCAACTTTTTTGGTCGTAAGCGGACGAACTCGATAAACCAAACTATTATGAAATCCAGCATCAGACAAAATAGGATTATAGTGCATTTTAAATTCATGACTACCAAGTCTATTTTTTAAAACAAAAGCTAGTAGTTTGTGCGAAATTCTCTCGTCATCATTTAGTTTTTCTACTGGAATTGCCTTAACTTTTTTTAGTGTTTTTTGCCAAAACTCAGCTTGTTTTTCAAAACGCTCCTCCGAATAATCACCCAAAGGATATTCATCTGAATCATAGGACTTAAATGACTGAAATTCCTCAATCGCTTTAGTCAGTTGTTCGCTCGGTGAAGGTGTACATTGAATGGATAGGGCGATTAGTATTAAAATTCTGAAGGCTTTCATGTTTCAATTATTTAAAGTCCCGCACAAGGACTTGGTTAGGTTAAATATACTTCTTATAATCGGATACATTAGGTCTAGTGCTCATTGCTTTTTCTATAATGTCTGTCACTCTATTTTTTTCAACTCCTTCTAGGGGAAGTCTCGGAGGGCGAACAAACCCTGTTCCAAGACCAGTAGCGAGTTCGCATAGTTTGATGTTTTGTACAAGCTGGGGGGAAATATCCAACTCTAGCAAAGGCATAAACCAACGGTATATTTCTCTTGCCTTCTCAATTTCTCCATTCCTAACATAATAATAAATTGCACAGGTTTCCTCAGGGTATGCGTCCACAAGTCCAGCAACCCAACCGTCAGCACCCATCACTAAGGATTCCATTGCTAATGTATCTACCCCACATAATATAGCAAAACGGTCTCCGAATTTACTTCGCATACGTGTAATATTTGTAATGTCTCGCGTGGATTCTTTTACAGCATTAATGTTTTTATTTGTCTTTAGAGCGTCAAACATATCAAGTGTAACTTCAATTTTATAATCTACTGGATTGTTATAAATCATTATTGGTAAAGAGGTTGCATCTGCAATTTCTTTAAAGTAGATTACTGTTTCATGTTCGGTTGCTTTGTACCGCATGGGTGGGAGCAACATTAGTCCATGTGCCCCAAGTTGTTCTGCTTTTCTAGCTGCAGCAACAGCATCACGAGTAGACTGCTCAGCGATATTAAGTACAACAGCTACTTTATTTTCTACTGATTCCAAAGTAGTCAAAACTAGTTATTCTTTCTCCTGAGCTGTCAAGGTACTGGCTTCTCCGAGTGTACCTCCCAATATAATACCATTTGCTCCAGCGTCAACTTGTGCCTTGAGGTTGTGTTTAAATACCATTATATCCAGTTCTCCAGATTTTGAAAATTGAGTTGTTATTGCTGGCATAACTCCTTTCCATTGCATTTCAAATTGATTGTTTTTCATTGGCTTATGTTTTATATAACTAAAATAACAACTTTATTTTGTTTACCTTTATAAATATTAAAACACCGTTGTGGATATACATTACTTTGATAGTCCATTAGGTACGATTAAGGTTAAAGGTGATGTTGCGGGAATACAGGAAGTGTGCTTCGAAGAAGCGCTTCTAAATGAGATTAATCCAGTGCCTGATAATTTGGTTGCATGTGTGGCTCAGCTACAAGAATACTTTCTTGGTGAACGTAAACAATTTGATTTTCCTCAAAATCCTCAAGGTACAGATTTTCAACTAGCCATATGGAAAGTATTAGCAAATTTGCCTTACGGGCGAACACTTTCTTATTTGCGAGTTGCAAGTGTATATGGAAACATAAAAGCTGTTAGAGCTGTGGCTGCAGCTATTGGAAAAAATCCTATCTTAGTGGCAATACCATGCCACAGAGTAGTTGGAAGTGATGGTACACTGATTGGCTATTCGGGTGGAATAAATCGGAAATCTAAACTTTTGGAACTCGAAGGCTATCCTATTCAAACTTCTCTAATTTAATATTTGCCGCTTTAATGCAATATCTCTTTTAAAATGAAAAAAATTAAATACACATTTGGGATCTTAATTCTTTTAACTCTAATTATTTACATTAGTCCAATAGGATATCTAATTCCTGGTCTTGCTAAAATTTACGGAACTGGTCACACCACAGCTTTTTTAGAAGATTATGAACTTTTTGAAAACGCAACAGTAAAGGCATCCAACGAGCCTATTGACTGGGAAAAACACAAAAATTATAACCAAATTCCTCTTTCGGAGGAAATTAAGGAAGCACATCAGACCTATAAATCTGTTGCTTACTTAATTATTCATAAAGATAGCTTGCTTCATGAATCATATTACGATGGTTACTCTTCGAAATCGAAAAGTAATTCCTTTTCTATGTCAAAAAGCTTTGTTTCAGCGATGCTTGGAAAAGCAATTGATCAAGGATATATTACAAATATTAATCAAAAAGTAAGCGATTTTTACCCTCAATATAACGCAAGTTACGGAGCTGATTTAACGGTAGGAGATTTATCCTCCATGTCTTCTGGTTTAGATTGGAAAGAAGAGTATTATTTACCAATCAATATTACGACTGAATCATATTTTACAGATGACTTAGAAGAGTTGATTTTATCTCGAGAAATCATTAGTCAGCCCGGCAAAGAGTTCATCTATTTAAGTGGAAATACTCAGCTTTTAGGAATGGTGGTAAAAAAAGCAGTTGGAAAGCCATTGAGTGAATATTTTAGTGAAAGTTTTTGGCAACCCATGAATGCAATGGAAGATGCATTGTGGCAAGTTGATGGAAAAAAGAATGAGCTTGAAAAGGCATACTGTTGTTTTGCAACCAATGCAAAAGATTTTGCTAGAATGGGGAAGCTATACAAAGATTATGGAAAATGGAATGGAGAACAATTGTTAGACTCAACCTTTATTGCAATGAGTACCAAGCCACGTTTTGATGAAAGTCCAGAATATGGATATGGATGGTGGCTCACTGAATATAAAGGAGAGAAAGGGTTTGCTATGCGAGGTCATCTTGGACAGTATGTCATTGTCTTTCCGACTTCTGACCTCATAATTGTTCGCCTAGGACACCTCAAAGGTCCCAGTATAAACGCTCATGACACATCAACCTTTCATCTGTATATTAAAGAAGGTTTCGAAATGATCCAAAATGTTTCAAAATCCTAGTTTAGAAAAAATCTTATTTCTCGATATCGAGACAGTACCTGAACATGCAGATTACGCAAGTTTGAGTCCAGATCGTCAAGTCCTTTGGGAACAAAAAAGCAATTATCAAAGAAAGGATGAAGTTACTGCTGAGGAATTTTATGAACGTGCAGGAATTTGGGCTGAATTTGGCAAAATAATATGTATTTCAGTAGGGTTTTTTGACCCCTCTATTCCTAAAAAAACAAGTTTTCGTGTCAAAAGCTTTTGGGGTGATGAAAAAGAAATTTTGGAAAAGTTTAAAGAACTGTGTGATACGCACTTTTTTCTTAAATCACATTTATTATGTGCGCATAACGGGAAAGACTTTGACTTTCCATACATAGCACGAAGGATGATAATTAACCGAATTAAATTACCCAAAATTCTGAATTTGATAGGTAAAAAACCATGGGAAGTCCCCCACATTGACACACTCCAATTATGGAAATTTGGTGACTATAAACACTATACTTCACTCAAATTATTGGCAGATGTTTTTGGTATTCCATCTCCAAAAGATGATATTGACGGAAGTGATGTAGCACGAGTATTTTATAAAGAAAAAAACATTGAGCGTATTGTTCGTTATTGTGAAAAGGACGTGCTTACCCTTGCCCAAGTTTTTCTCACTTTTCTTGGAAAACCTCTATTGGAAGAAAATCAAATTGTATGGGTCGATCAATAAAGGAAAATCTTTTGTCGATTCAAAACCTAAATCTATCTATAGGTGAAAATCAAATTTTAAAAGGATTGAACGTATCCGTTTTACCCAATGAAATAGTTGCTTTAGTTGGTGAGTCTGGAAGTGGAAAATCAGTTACTGCCCAGGTAATTATGGGCTTGTTACCCACTAATAAAACCAAGCGCACCAGGGGTTCAATTCTATTTAATCAAAAAGAATTATTGACCCAATCACTCCCTGAATGGCAAAGTTTGAGAGGAAATAAAATTGGAATGATTTTCCAAGAACCTCAATCCTCGCTTAACCCATCCATGGAATGTGGAAAGCAAGTAGCTGAAATTGGCAAACAACATTGGGGAAAAACTGTTTCAAAAACCGTGCTAAAAAAACGTGTTCTAGATTCTTTTGTTCAGGTTCAACTCCCCAATCCAGAACGAATTTACAAAGCCTACCCGCATCAATTAAGCGGCGGGCAAAAGCAACGTGTAATGATTGCCATGGCGCTTTTGTGTAAACCTCAACTTCTAATTGCAGATGAACCTACTACAGCACTTGATGTCTTAGTACAAAAAGAAATTATTCAACTTATAAAATCACTCCAACTCAAAACTCAAATGAGTGTTCTTTTCATCTCACACGATCTAGCTCTAGTTGCCGATTTAGCAGATCGGATTGCAGTAATGAAAGAAGGTAAAATCATTGAATTTTCAGACAAAAAGAGTCTTTTTAAATCTCCTCAACACCCCTATACCAAGGGTCTTCTAGGGGCACGTCCGAGCAGTAAAAAACGTTTAAGAAGCCTCCCAACACTCTCAGATTTTGAAAATGGAAAGGTGAAAACCGAATTTATTACGACTAAAAATCGGAAAGATGCTCACAAAAAAATTTATGCTAAAATACCTTTGTTAACTGTCAAAGCATTGGAAAAAACATATGTCAATGGTTCATCTATTTTTGGTAAACAAAAAGAATCAAAAGCACTTCATTCGGTCTCATTTGATCTCTACCCTGGAGAAACACTAGGTTTGGTAGGAGCTTCTGGTTGCGGAAAATCAACTCTTGCAAAATCAATTGTATTTCTTGATCCACCAACAAATGGAGAAGTTTATTGGGAAAATAAAAGAATTGATGCCAAGAATAATAAGCAAATCAATTCTCTTCGGAAAGATATTCAATTTATTTTTCAAGATCCTTACGCTGCCCTTCATCCGTTGAAACGTATTCATAAAGTAATCGAAGAGGTTTTAAAAATACATACATCAATGGAAGAAAAAGAGCGAAAAAACCGTGTAGAGGAACTTCTAAATCAAGTTGGTTTAGATAGTATATACGGTTCAAGATATCCACATGAACTTTCGGGGGGACAGCGTCAACGTGCCGTAATTGCAAGAGCACTGGCTGTAGAACCTAAACTTTTAATATGTGATGAATCTGTTGCTGCACTCGATCTCTCTGTTCAAGCTCAAGTTTTGAATCTTCTCAACGAATTGAAAGACAAACTTAGGTTGTCTTATCTTTTTATATCCCATGATTTACATGTAGTTAGACACCTTTCAGACCGTATACTCGTAATGCACAACGGAGTGATTGTGGAAGAAAACGAAGCAGACAAACTTTATAAAAATCCAAAAACAGATTATAGTAGAGCATTAGTTAATGCTATCCCCAAAGGATTATAACTACTCCTTAGACTATGGTGCAGGATTTGGTATTAATTCTTGGATTCTATCAATTTCTTTTAAAATATCCTTGGACAAGCTAACTGAAATTGAGTTAATATTTTCTTCCAATTGTGTTACACTTGTTGCTCCAAGAATATTTGAAGTTACAAAGGGTCGACTAGTTACAAATGCAAGTGCCAAATGGGTAAGTGAAATGTCAAATTCCTGCGCTAGTTTATAATATTCCTCAGTAGCTCGAATACTATTTTCGCCATTAAATCGAGCTAAATTTGGGAACAATTTAAAACGTGATTTTTCGGGCATTTCCTTTCTATACTTGCCTGTCAATCGACCAAAACCAAGCGGTGAATAAGCTAGTAATCCCATCTCTTCACGTAAACAAATTTCAGCATTTCCTACTTCAAAAAGTCGATTGAGAAGATTGTAGGGGTTTTGCACTGTGATCATTTTTGGGAGTCCCTTTTTTGAAAGTTCGGTAGCACGCATAAGTCCCCAAGGAGTTTCGTTTGAGAGACCAATATGCTTTATTTTTCCCTCCTTAATAAGATCTGACAAAGTCTGTAGAATTTCTTCAAAATTATCTTCCCATGCTGAGTGATCAGGTTTTGTTATATATCCACGAACACCAAAAAAATTCGTTTTCCTTTCTGGCCAATGAAGTTGATATAAATCTAGATAGTCTGTGTGCAGTCTTTTCAAGCTATTATCAAGTGCTTCTCGAAGATGCTTTGGACTATAGTTTTCATGATCTCGAATATGTGCGGTGTATGCTCCCGGTCCTGCAATTTTAGATGCTAAAACAATCTCTTCTCGTTTACCTGTTTTTTTAAACCACTTACCCATTATCCTTTCAGTGTCTGCATAGGTTTGAGCAGTCGCTGGGACAGGGTAAAGTTCTGCAGTATCAAAAAAATTAATTCCGCGTTCAACGGCAAGATCCATTTGAGCATGGCTTTCAGCCTCAGTATTTTGATTACCAAAGGTCATTGTTCCAAGACATAGTTTACTAACCTTGATGTCTGTTGCTGGGAGAGTAGTATATTCCATAAATTTTCTAGTCAATTTGTTTTAAGAGTTCGCTAATCTTATCCAATTTTGGAGTCAGAATAACCTCAATTCGTCTATTTTTTGCTTTACCTTCAATACTTAGATTTACCTCAACAGGATGAAATTCACCTCGTCCAGCTGCAGTTAAATTTTCTGGCTTGATTGCTTGATTTTGTAACAGTAGTTTCACTATTTCAGTAGCTCTTTTTGTCGATAAATCCCAATTTCCGCTTAAACTTTTATTTCCCGAATAAGGATCTGTATCGGTATGTCCCTCAATCAAAATAGCAATATCTGGATTAGTTGCTAATACATTTCCTAACTCCTTAATTGCACGTCTTCCTGATGCCTCTACCGTCCAACTTCCTGATCGAAATAGTAATTTATTTTCCATTGATACATATACTTTTCCATCGCGTTGTTCCACAGACAATCCTTTCCCTTCAAAACTATTAAGGGCAGTGATTAGGGTTGTTTTCAAAGTATTCATCAGAGCTTCTTTTTCGGCAACTAACTCCTCTAATTCGTTTACGCGATTGATACGTGAAAATAATTCTTCCCCTATTGAATCCAATCGATTACGCTCATTTAGTAATTCACTCTCTTTCAACTGAATTTGTTCGAGCAGAGAACGATTTGTTTCAATACTTTCCTGAAGGGCTTCGTTACTATTTTTTTCAAGTGCTTCATACGCTTTCTGTAGGTTGTTTAGTGTATTTGAAGTTGTTGCAAGGAGTGCTTTCTCTTTTGTATAATCTGAGTATAATGTGGTATAGTTGCTATGAAGTGAATCGTATTTTTTCTGAAGGTTTTGTTTTTCTGATTTTAAAGCTGAATGTTCCAGCTTAATCAAAGCATAACGCTCTTCTATTTCATTGTATAATTTTGAAGAAACACAAGATGAAAATAAAAACATTAAACTGAAAAGGGAGAGAAGTTTTTTCATGATTGTAGATAATTTTTTTAAAAGATTAGTTCAACTACCACAGGGCAGTGGTCCGAATGGTATGCTTCGGGTAAAATATAGGCACGCTTTATATTTGATTTTAAAGTTGAAGTGGCTAATGCGTAATCAATTCTCCAGCCTTTATTGTTTGCCCTAGCGTTTGCTCGATAACTCCACCAACTGTAATGATGTGGGTCAGGATTTAATGATCGAAAAGTGTCAATGAATCCGCTTTTCAAAAAACCATCTAACCAAGCTCTTTCCTCCGGTAAAAAACCAGATACGTTTTTATTTCTCACTGGATCGTGAATATCAATAGCTTGATGACATATATTGTAATCGCCACATATAATAAGATTAGGAATAGTTTTTTTCAATTCATCGATATACACTTTAAACTCATCCATAAATTTAAATTTATAATCAAGACGATCAATATTTGTTCCTGATGGCAAATAAAGACTCATTATTGAACACTGATCAAAGTCGATACGTATAATCCTTCCTTCAAAGTCCATGTGATCAATTCCAGATCCAAATTCAATGTGATTTGGTTTCATCTTGGAAAGGATTGCCACACCACTGTAGCCCTTTTTTTGAGCTGAGAACCAATAGTGACGATATCCAAGTGCTTCAATATCAGATAGATCTACCTGTTCTTCTCTAGCTTTAGTCTCTTGAAGGCACACGACATCAGGATTTGCAGCTTTTAACCAACCTATAAAATCTTTTTTTAGTGCTGCACGTATTCCATTTACGTTGTAGGAAATTATTTTCATCAAACAAAAATACAGATAACTTTGTTATATCAATAAAAGACCAATAATCTTAAAATATGGTTTTGTCCTGTCCATTGTTTTAATAATTAGGGAATCATCAAAAAATCACTACTTTTGAATTAACGGCATTAAAATTGTAGCTATAAATCAAATTTAACTTAAAAAGCTCCATAAAATGAAAAACGCACTTCTCAGTAATAGAAAAACCTACATCATATCATTTTGCATCAGTATTTTCTTTTTGTCTTCAACTATTTTGAATGCTCAAGAAACACCAATGAAAGTAGAAATTGTTACAAAAAAAGCTGAAGTAAATGGTAAAACAGAATTTAGATTAAATGGTCTTGATTTGCTTTCTACTGCTACCTTAAATGTAAACTTTGAACGGATTGTTAACCACTCCGAAGCATTTGGTATTGGTATGCTTATTTCACTTGGAGACGGTTCAATTTCAGAATATGTTTTTAGTATAGATCCGTACTATAGGTTTTATTTTTTAAACCGAAAAGATTATGGAGCAAGTGGATTTTTTGTTGAAGCTTTTTCATCAATTGGTTTGTTTAATGATAATTATATATCCTATGACAATGTTGATAGTGGAACAACTTTTCAGACTTCACTTGGAATTGCTGTCGGAAAAAAATGGATTAATGAAAGTGGATTCACCTTCGAGGTGTTCTGTGGGTTTGGGCGCTTTCTTATTTCTTCCTCTAATATCGGAGCTCATGCGCGCGGTGGGATGAGCATTGGTAAACGATTCTAATTTTAATTTCTAGATTTACCTTTAAAAAACCAACCTCCAATGTTGTGATTGAAAAATTCGCTTTTTCTATTATTGGATTTTTTGCAACCAGTGCTTAATATTTAGCTTAGCATCTAACGTGTGGTGAAGCTCATCAATTTTAACACGAACTTGTTCCATTGTATCACGGTCTCTTAGCGTCACCGTATTATCTTCAAGCGATTGATGATCTACCGTCACACAAAAGGGTGTTCCAAGTGCATCTTGTCTTCTGTATCGTCTTCCAACAGCGTCTTTTTCGTCATAAGAAGTTGCATACTCCCATTTCAAAGAGTCCACAATTTGGTGAGCCAATTCAGGTAATCCATCTTTTTTGACTAGAGGTAAAACTGCCAACTTAGTTGGAGCCAAAACTGAAGGCAATTTAAGTACCGTACGACTACTTCCATCGTCAAGTGTTTCCTCTCTTAAAGCCCAGGAGAAAACTGCTAAAAACATTCGATCTAAACCAATTGAGGTTTCAACGACATAAGGAACATAGTTTTCGTTTCGTTCTGGATCAAAATACTGAAGTTTTTTTCCGGAATATTTTTCATGACTTCCTAAGTCGAAATCTGTTCTTGAATGGATTCCCTCTAATTCTTTAAAACCGAATGGAAATTTAAATTCAATGTCTGCAGCTGCATCAGCATAATGAGCTAATTTTTCATGATTGTGAAAACGGTAATTTTTCTCACCCATCCCAAGTGATAAATGCCATTTTAAGCGGGTAGCTTTCCATTGCTCATACCATTCTTTTTGGGTTCCCGGAGGAACGAAAAATTGCATTTCCATCTGTTCAAATTCTCGCATTCTAAAAATAAATTGTCGAGCAACAATCTCATTTCTAAAAGCTTTTCCAGTTTGTGCAATTCCAAATGGGACTTTCATCCTTCCTGTTTTTTGAACATTTAAGAAATTCACAAAAATTCCTTGTGCAGTTTCAGGTCTTAAATATAAGTCCATAGCGGAATCTGCAGATGCCCCTAATTTTGTTCCAAACATTAAATTGAATTGCTTGACATCAGTCCAATTTCTTGAGCCTGATTCAGGACAAACAATTTCCAATTCCTCTATTAAATCTTTAACGTCTTGTAAGTCTTCTTTTTCTAATGACTTCCCTAGACGTTTTAAAATAGCATCTATTTTTTCTTGATATCCCAATACTCTTGGATTAGTAGCGAGAAACTGTTTTTTATCAAACGTTTCTCCAAAGCGTTTTTGGGCTTTTGCGACTTCTTTATCAATTTTGGATTCAATTTTGGCACAATAATCTTCCACTAAAACATCTGCACGATATCTCTTTTTAGAATCTTTGTTATCAATCAAAGGATCGTTAAAAGCATCTACGTGTCCAGAAGCTTTCCATGTGGTTGGATGCATAAAAATAGCTGCATCTATTCCTACAATGTTTCCGTGTAATTGGACCATTGCTTTCCACCAATAATCACGAATATTTTTTTTTAGAGCTGCACCGTTTTGGGCATAGTCATATACCGCAGATAAACCGTCGTAAATTTCACTTGAAGGGAATACAAAACCGTATTCTTTAGCGTGGGAAATGATTTTCTTAAAATCTGTCATGTTGCAAAAATAGTCCTTTTTCGTATTTTGTGGATTCCAAATCTTTGAATATGTCGCTTTTTTTTCGTGCTTTTATCGAATTGATATTTCCTAAACTTTGTTGGGGTTGCAAAAAGGAGTTATCTTTTCATTCTAACGGACTCTGCTTAGCGTGTGAATTTTCACTTCCCTATATCTATTTCAAAGGAAATTATTTACTTGATATCAGCTCTGAACTAATTCCTCCTCTTGAATTAAAAAAAGTATTTGCACTCTACTATTTTTATGAAGGAGGTCGTATTGAAAAGATGCTGTATGAAACAAAATATCAAGGAATTCAAACTATAAGTATCTATTTTGGAAAAAAATTAGCTGCCCATATACTCCAACAAAAATGGTCTTTTGATGGAATTATAGGAGTCCCTTTACACAAAAAAAGAAAACGAAAACGTGGATACAATCAGGTAGACTTAATTGGTCAAACTGCTGCTAATCTTCTTTCAATTCCATATTTTGGTACATTAATTGAACGAATTAAAAACACACCAATGCTTTCGTTAATAAAAGGGAATCGTGAACATATAGTAAAAGACGCTTTTCGTTTGAATAGAAAAGTAACGTTAAAGCAAGGACATTATTTATTAATCGATGATATCTTTACAACAGGAGCCACACTAAAAGCTTGTGCTATGACAATGGAGAACCTTTCTGGACTTGAGCTTAGTATTGCCACTATATGCTGTCGTTCATAACAGATTTATGTATTAAATTGCAACGAAATTAAACTTCATGCGTAACTCTTTGGGAATTATATTACTGGTTATTGGACTTCTTTCCTCAAGTCGATGTGCAAAACGGGGAAATATAACTGGAGGAGCAAAGGATAGTCTCCCTCCAATATTGATAAGCGCAGTTCCTCCAATTGGTAAACTTAATTTTGACGCAAATAAGATCGTTTTGACCTTTGACGAATACATCCAACTTAAAGATATCGCAAATCAATTGGTTGTCTCTCCACCTATTGATCCTGAAAATTATAAAATATTACCTGAAGGAACCGTAAGTAAAAAAGTGATTATACAATTTGAAGTGCCTCCAAAAGACAATGTAACCTATACCTTTAATTTTGGTTCATCAATTGAAGATTATAACGAACGAAATCCATTGCCTTTTTTCGATTATACTTTTTCAACTGGAGATCATCTTGATTCACTCACTTTATCTGGAGAAATCCGAGATGCTTATGAAGCAATCTCTCCTACTGGAATTTCTATCCATCTTTATCCCATAGACTCTACTTATACCGATTCAACTATATTTCTTGAAAAACCCTATTATATTGGAAATACGCTTGATAGTGTCATTTTCAAACTCAAAAATTTAGCGCCAGGAAAATATGAAATGATAGCGTTGCAAGATGTTGGTAAAAATTATGTTTTTGATCAAAATATAGATAAAATTGGGTTCTTTGAACAACCAATCGAATTGCCTCAAGATTCCCTTAAATTTCCTATACTTTTTAAGGAGATTACGAATTTCAAATGGGGAAGACCTCAGTTTGTAAACGATCATCACATCATTTTTGGATATTATGGGGAGGTAGAAAATCGAAGAATGAATATTATAAGTGAATTTAAAGATTCGCTCAATGGGTTTTATACTCAAGATCGTAATAAAGACACACTTCACTTTTGGTTTAATCCTCAAAAAGAAATGGATTCTCTGACTTTTGAACATCAAGAAGCAGACAGTATACGAACAAGAGTTGTCAAATTTATTCGTCCCGAACTTGATTCTCTACAACTATCAATCACTCCTGGTGGAACTCTCCATTTCAATGATACTCTAAGAATAGAAAGTAATTTACCAGTAATAAAGGTGGATAAGACACATATTCAAATATTTGATATTGATACTCTAGAAGTTCCATATGAGACTTTTACAGATGATTTTATGGATCGAGTTTATCTTGTTTTCGACAAAGTTCCAAATGACAACTATAGTGTTCAGCTTATGCCAAATGCAATCACTGACTTTTTAGGAGCTACGAACGATACAATTTTTCATACCGTGTCTACTAGAAAAATTGAAGATTATGGGATCTTAACTCTTACTGTAAATAGAGCAAATGAAGATATGCCCTATTTCATGGAATTGCTTGATCAAAATGGAAAAACACATACAAAGATTTTGCAAAACGAATCTAATATTTATCGTTTAGAAAATCTCGTTCCCGGTAAATATCAAGTACGAATTATCAAAGACCTTAATGGAAATCAAAGGTGGGATACTGGAAATTACTTATTGAAAATCCAAGCTGAAGAAACTTTTTATTTGGAAGGAGAACTCGATGTTCGAGCCAATTGGGAACTCAACGAACGAATTACAATTGAAGACTAAATAAATCTCTGTCGTTTAAAAAATTTAATTTTTTTCTTGCAAGATGCATAGCTTCTTTGTCGAGGGATACCGTAGTTGTGTCAGGCTGATTTTCTTTGGCAACACCTTGGCATATACCCATATAATCGACTATCGTTGTGTGTCCAGGATAAACTAAATTTGACCCATCCTTTCCAACACGATTAACACCAATGCAGTAACTCATATTTTCAATAGCTCTTGCTTGAAGTAATGTATCCCATGCATTTATTCTTTTATCTGGCCAATTGGCGGTATAGATTAATAAATCATAATCTGATGTGTTTCTACTCCAAACTGGAAAACGTAAATCATAACATATCCTAAGGCAAATTTTCCAGCCTTTAAAGTGAACAATTCCATCGTTTTGACCTGTGTTGTACATCAGGTTTTCTCCTGCCAAGGTGAACGTATGACGCTTGTCATAATAGAAAACTTCTGCTTCTTCTGTGACAAATAAAAGGCGATTAAAATAAGCGTTATCCTCTTCGATAATAGAACTCCCGAGAATAGCTGCCTTTTTATTTTGAGCTTGCCTTTTCATCCATTCTATTGTCTGTCCGTCCATCGGCTCTGCGAATGGTTTTGGATTCATTGTAAACCCAGTTGTAAACATTTCTGGGAGAACAATCAAATCAGTAGAGGAATCGATTGAAAGAAGTTGTTGTTCCAACTGATCAAAGTTTCCTTTTTTATCCTCCCACAAAAGATTGCTTTGAACTGCAGTTACGGTCAGTTTAGTTTCCATATCTTTATTGTACTTACGTAAAGATCAAAAAAAATAAGCAATGATTCAACTTCCTGCTCCAAAAGCTGTCATATTTGATATGGATGGCACGCTAGTGGATAATATGCATTTTCACCACGATGCCTGGATGAAATTTATCCATGAGAAAAAGTTAAATATTGATGCTGATACGTTTGAACGAGATTATCACAAGGGTACTTTGATAGAAGTTATGCAACGCTTTTTCCCGCATCTGAAAACAGAAGAAGAATTACGAAAAGTAGGTGATGAAAAAGAGGCTCTTTTTAGAGAAATGTATCGCCCACATATTAAACCAATTGAAGGGTTAATGACTTTTTTAACCCATTTAAAAAAAGCGAAAATTCCTTTTGGGCTTGCCACTATGGGAGACAAAAATAACATGAAGATGACTCTTGAAGGGTTGGGAGTCTCTGAAAGTTTTCATTCCACTACATCTGGTGATTTGGTTACCTATGGGAAACCACATCCTGAAATATTTATAACAGCTGCTCAAAAACTAAACACTGCTCCCTCGGATTGTTTAGCGTTTGAAGATACCCAATCTGGGATTACCTCAGCACGAGCAGCAGGGATGCAAGTAGTTGGGGTAGCAACACAATTTACAGAAAGTGAGTTGTTGGAACTCGGCTGTATTCATGCTATTTCAGAATATACGGGATTTTGGTTTGCTGAATAACTTTTAGCCTTTTAAGCTCGCACCAAGATATTCACGATTCATACGAGCTATGTTCTCTAGAGAAATTCCTTTAGGACATTCTACTTCACAAGCTCCTGTGTTTGTACAATTACCAAATCCTTCTTCGTCCATTTGCTTAACCATATTAAGCACACGGTCTGTGGCTTCTACTTTACCTTGAGGAAGAAGTGCATATTGAGAAACTTTAGCTGAAACGAATAGCATTGCTGATGCGTTTTTACAACTTGCCACACATGCACCACATCCAATACAAGTAGCGGCATCAAATGCCTTGTCTGCATCGTGTTTGTCAATTGGTATTGCGTTTGCATCTTGGGTGTTTCCTGAAGTATTGACACTAACAAATCCACCAGCGTGTTGAATGCGATCAAAAGCAGATCGGTCGACAGCTAAATCTTTAATTACTGGAAATGCATTTGCTCTAAATGGTTCAATTGTAATCGTTTCACCATCTTTAAATTTACGCATATGTAGTTGGCAAGTTGTGACCAACCTATCAGGACCATGTGCTTCACCATTGATGTACATTGAACACATTCCGCAAATTCCTTCACGACAATCGTGATCAAAAGCAACAGGGTCAATTCCCTTAGAGATGAGACCTTCGTTCAGTACGTCCATCATTTCCAAAAAAGACATGTCAGGTGACACATTTTCAATTGGATAGGTTTCCATTTTACCTTTTACGTTGGCGTTAGCTTGTCGCCATATTTTTAGAGTTAAATTCATAATTCCTATTTATACGAACGTGTTTTTACTTCAATTTCTTCATATGCTAAATCTTCCTTACGCAATACAGCATCAGCAGGTTCTCCTTTATATTCCCAGGCTGATACAAATGTAAAGTTATCATCATCTCGCATAGCTTCACCTTCCGGTGTTTGTGATTCTTCACGGAAATGTCCTCCACAAGATTCGGTTCGCTCAAGTGCATCTTTTGCAAACAATTCTCCTAACTCCAAAAAGTCAGCAACACGACCTGCTTTTGCAAGTTGTTCGTTAAACTCATTAGCTTGACCAGGAACATTTACATTTTTATAAAAGTCCTCACGTAAAGCTTTGATTTCAGCCATCGCTTCTCTAAGTCCTTGTTCGTTTCTGGACATTCCACATTTATTCCACATGATTTTTCCCAATTTTTTATGGTAATAATCAACTGAATTTTTTCCTTTATTAGTTATAAAAGCTTCTATTTGACTTTTCACTGCATTTTCAGCAGCATCAAATTCTGGTGAATCGGTATTGATTGGACCAGTACGAATATCATCAGCAAGATAATCTCCTATGGTATATGGGAGAACAAAATAACCATCTGCAAGCCCTTGCATTAATGCAGAGGCTCCTAGTCGATTTGCTCCATGATCTGAGAAATTTGCTTCTCCAATTGCGTAGCATCCTGGAATAGATGTCATTAAATTATAATCTACCCAAACACCTCCCATGGTATAGTGAACTGCTGGATAAATCATCATTGGTGTTTCATAGGGATTCTGATCAACAATTTTATCGTACATCTGGAAAAGATTCCCATATTTGGAACGGACAACTTCTTGTCCTAGTTTTTTAACTAAAGAAGCATCATTTTCGTCAAGACCTTTAACGTGTGCTTGTTCCTTTCCGTAACGAATAATTGCAGCTGCAAAATCTAGATAAACAGCTTCTCCTGTTTTATTTACACCAAAACCAGCATCACATCTTTCTTTTGCTGCTCTTGAGGCAACATCTCTAGGAACCAAGTTTCCAAAAGCTGGATAACGTCTTTCTAGATAATAGTCACGGTCTTCTTCAGCGATATCAGTAGGTTTTAATTGACCTTCTCGAATAGCTTTTACATCCTCAATTTTCTTAGGTACCCATATACGTCCATCATTTCGGAGAGATTCAGACATCAATGTAAGTTTAGACTGATGGTCTCCTGAAACTGGGATACATGTTGGGTGAATTTGAGTAAAACAAGGGTTTGCAAAATGGGCTCCTTTTTTATGAATTTTCCATCCTGCAGAAACATTACTTCCCATTGCGTTGGTTGAGAGGAAAAAAACATTTCCATAACCTCCAGAAGCAATTACAACAGCATGTGCTCCATGACGTTCGATTTTTCCATTGACTAAATTACGTGTAATAATTCCTCTTGCTTTTCCGTCAACTACAACCAAATCCATCATCTCATGGCGATTGTACATTTTTATTTTACCACGTCCAATTTGACGATTCATTGCAGAGTAAGCACCAAGTAAAAGTTGTTGACCTGTTTGACCTTTTGCGTAGAATGTTCGAGAAACGAGAACTCCACCAAATGATCGGTTATCAAGTAACCCTCCATAATCACGTGCAAAGGGAACTCCTTGTGCGACACATTGGTCAATTATGTTGGTGGACACCTCAGCAAGTCGATGAACATTTGCTTCTCTTGATCGGTAATCTCCTCCCTTTATGGTATCGTAAAAAAGGCGGTAGGTAGAATCTCCATCACCTTGATAGTTTTTTGCTGCATTAATTCCACCTTGTGCTGCAATTGAATGTGCACGACGAGGAGAATCCTGAAAACAAAAGCTTTTTACATTATATCCTAGTTCGGCTAGGGTTGCTGATGCAGAAGCTCCTGCTAAACCAGTTCCAACTACAATAACATCGATTAAGCGTTTGTTTGCTGGGCTAACTAAATTGATATGGCTTTTGTGGTTGGTCCACTTCTCAGCCAATGGTCCTTTGGGTATTTTAGCGTCTAATGTAGCCATATTAAAATGCGGTTAGATGGTGAAACAATGCAATAAAAATAAATCCAGCGGGTATTCCTACAGCAAAAGCTGTGGTTGCACCTTTTATTGCACGTGTATATTTATTGTTTGCTCCTAGTGATTGAAAAGAAGAAGCAAAACCATGCATCAAATGTAATGCAAGAAAAACAAATGAAATAACATATAGAGAAACTCGTATTGGGCTTTCAAACTTATGAATCGTTTCTTCAAAATATCGATCAGGGTTTAAAGGAAGTACCTCAACATATTTATAATTCATTTCAGGAATCCAAAAATCATAGAAGTGGAGACCTAAAAAAGAAAGTACAACTGCACCTGAAAGGATCATATTCCTAGACATCCAAGTTGAATTAGCAGCCCCGTTGTTACTTGCATATTTGACACTTCGTGACTGACGGTTTTTAATTTCCAAAACAAATCCCATTACAAAATGAAAAATCACACCAAAAATTAAAATTGGCTGAAGTATAAATTGAATCAGGGGATTGTTTCCCATAAAGTGGGAAAGTTGATTAAAAAGTGTTTCGCTAATTACAGACGTTAAGTTTATTGTGAAGTGTTGAAATAAAAACACAACCAAGAATAAGCCTGAAATAGCCATAGCATACTTACGTGCTAACGACGAACTGATAGTTGAACTCATTTAATTCAGTTTAATTTCATCAAAATTAATGCTTTAACGAGTGTAAATAAAATAATTTACAAGAGGATTTCAAAAAATAATTAATGAAAAGAAAAGACAGGTATTTTGTTCCACATTACATTCAAAATTTAGTATAAAACATCAAAAAGTTTAAACAAAATTTAGGTGTCTTTTAAATCTAAGATTTTGAGTACTTTTATGTCAAAACTATTTCATGCGTTATCAACCCTTGTCCGCGTCATTTTATAAAAAAAGTCGTGCAGCTTTTATGTCACAAATGGAAGGAAACAGTGTGGCTGTTTTTAATTCCAATGATATTTATCCAATAAGTGCTGATTCGACACTTCCATTTGAGCAGCATCGAGATATATTTTACCTCTCAGGGGTAGATCAAGAGGAAACTATCTTGGTCTTATTTCCAAATGCAATTGATACAGGTCACCGTGAAATTCTTTTTCTTCGTGAAACGAATGAACATATTGCTGTATGGGAAGGAGCAAAACTTTCTAAGGAAAAAGCAACTGCACTGACTGGAATAAAAACAATTTACTGGTTAAGTGATTTTGAAAGGATTTTTCAAGAGCTTTCCACACAGTGTGATATTTTTTATTTTAATACAAATGAGCACTACCGACAAACTGTAGAAACTCAAACACGAGAAGATCGGTTTATCGCTAAATGTAAGCTTGACTATCCCGCACACAAGGTTGCAAAAAGTAATCCCATTTTACAGCAATTACGTGCAATAAAATCGGAGGAAGAAATAGACCAAATTCAGACCGCCTGTGACATTACCGAAAAAGGGTTTCGTCGTGTTCTTCATTTTGTCAAACCCGGTGTTTGGGAATACGAAATTGAAGCGGAATTGTGTCATGAATTTTTACGTCATCGATCTAAAGGGTTTGCCTATAGTCCAATTATTGCAGGTGGAAACAATGCAAATGTACTCCACTATACAGAAAACAATTGTCAATGCAAGGCAGGTGAACTTATCCTTATGGATGTCGCTGCTGAATATGGAAATTATAGTAGTGACCTCACGCGAACAATTCCTGTCTCAGGGAAATTTACCTCCAGACAGCGCGCAGTATATGAAGCTGTACTCCGGGTAAAAAAAGAAGCAACAAAGCTTTTAGTTCCTGGGGCAATTTGGAAAGAATACCATGTTGAAGTTGGCAAAATAATGACTGCTGAATTATTAGGTTTAGGTTTACTTGATAAAATTGATATAGCCAATCAAAATCCAGATTTTCCTTCATACAAACGTTACTTTATGCATGGCACTTCACATCATATTGGTCTTGATACTCATGACTATGGGTTACTTCATCTACCAATGGAAGCAAATATGGTATTTACCGTTGAGCCTGGAATTTATATTCCCGAGGAAGGTTTTGGTGTACGTCTTGAAGATGACGTAGTTATTCAATCTAAAGGGGAGCCAATCAATTTGATGGGGAATATTCCAATTGAAGTAGACGAAATAGAAGGATTGATGAACGCCTAGTGACAGCCACAATCTGACCCACAATTTGGGTCATTTTTTTTAAAGAAAGTAAGGTATAGATAGCGTACTGCAAATCCAAATGCGAGAACGACAAGTAAAAATTGAATTATCTCCATTAACTTAAAACTTGATATACAGTTAATGCCGAAAGGTAAGCAATCAAGGTCATACTGATGAGTTGAATCAATGGCCATTTCCAGCTATTGGTTTCCTTTTTTACAATTGCTAATGTACTCATACACTGCATAGCAAAAGCATAAAAAATCATCAGTGAAATACCTGCTGCTAAATCAAAAAGAGGTTCTCCGTTTGGTTTTTTTTCAGCAGCCATTCGTTTTTTAATTGTCTCTTCCTGATTGTTTCCAACACTATAAATAGTAGCTAGAGTGCCCACAAAAACTTCTCTTGCAGCAAAAGAACTTATCAAGGCAATTCCTATTTTCCAATCATACCCTAGAGGAGCGATTACGGGCTCTATCGACTTACCCAAAATGCCAATAAATGAATGTTCTAGCTTATAGGCAGATATTTGGCTTTGTAATTTGGTTTCTGTTTGGGTTATATTTTTTGTTTGTTCACGGACTATTTCTTCTGCATTATTAAAGTCTTTTCCAGGACCAAAAGAAGCCATTAACCACAATAGTATTGAAATTGCCAAAATGATTTTTCCAGCTTCTCCAACAAATGATTTTGTTTTTTCAAATACCGTAATTCCAACATTTTTTAGCAATGGAAATTTATAATTGGGCATTTCAATTACAAAATAAGTTTTGGACTTAATTTTCAATACTTTATTTAGAATTGCTGATGATAGAATCGCCATCCCAAACCCAAGTAAATAGAGACCCATTAGGGTTAACCCTTGATATCCAATTCCTAAAAAAGTCCCTTCTGGGATAACAAGAGAAATTAGAATAAGGTATACCGGAAGCCTTGCTGAACATGTTGTAAATGGGGTTACCAAAATTGTAATTAGCCTTTCTTTCCAGTTTTCAATATTTCGAGTTGCCATAACTGCTGGAATTGCACAAGCTGTTCCTGAAATAAGTGGGATTACACTTTTTCCACTAAGCCCATAACGTCTCAATCCGCGATCCATTAAAAAAACTACTCGGCTCATGTAGCCAGTTTCTTCAAGAACAGAAATAAAAAGGAAAAGAAATGCAATTTGAGGAATAAAAATTACGATTCCACCTAATCCAGGGATAATTCCCTCGGCAAGTAAGCTCGTAAACAAACCAGGTGGGAAAGATTGTTTTGTGTGTTCACTCAAGCTTGAAAAACTCTCGTCAATAAAATCCATTGGGATACTACTCCAATTGAAAATCACCTGAAATATGGTCAATAAAATAAAGAAGAAAATGATGTATCCCCAAAAACGATGGATCAGAACACGATCTAAACGAGAACGGAAATCGGTTGCTTTTTCAAGGTCGACCTTATATGTTTTTTTAAGACAATTATTGATAATTTGATATCGTTTAATGGTCTCTTTTTGTTGTAATCTTTTTAGATATGAAGTCGATTGTGTCTTGTACTGGGTTGCATCTTCGACTTTTTTACGTTCAAGTTTGGCAAAGTTTACATCTTGAGTTATCACCAACCAAAGTTTGTAAAGTGATTCGTTTGGGAATACTTTTTTTAGGTTTTGAAAATAGTCTTCATCAATTGCGCTTATCTCCAAAACTCCCTCATTGGATAGTGATCGATAATCTAAAAGAAGTTTTTTAAGCGTATCAATTCCTGAATTTTCTCGTGTACTGATTAGCGCAATTTTTGTTTTAAGTTGCAGCTCTAAGGCTTCAATATCTAAGGAAATCCCTTTTCTAGTCATTAAGTCAGACATATTTATGACCAAAACCGTTGGGATTTGTAGGTCCTTAATCTGAGTAAAAAGCAAAAGGTTTCGCTTGAGGTTTTCTATATCAGAAACAACCACTGCAACATCGGGGTAATCTTTATCCTTTTTATTTAAAAGTAATTCCACAACAACACTCTCATCCATTGAAGAAGCATTAAGGCTGTACGTTCCTGGAAGGTCAATGATATGTGCCTTTGTAGTCCGATTTAAGCGACAAACACCTTGTTTTTTTTCGACTGTAATTCCGGGATAATTACCTACTTTTTGATTCAATCCTGTAAGCGCATTAAATACGGATGTTTTTCCAGTGTTTGGATTACCAATTAACGCAACGTTCAGGGTAGTGCTCATTCAATTAAATCAATACTAATGTGTTGGGCTGTTTCTTTGCGAATTGCCAAGTGACAGCCGTCAATTATCAAATACATAGGATCATTTAGAGGAGCAAGCTGTTTCAAGCTCACCTCATTTCCTGGAAGGCACCCCATTTCAATCAATTTTAAAGGGAGCATATCTGTATTGATCTCAACAATGCGACCTATTTGATTTTTTTCGATTTGATCTAAACGAATCATTATTTAGAATGATTTTAAAGAAGCAAAAGTAAGTCAAAAAAGTCACCCTCCCCAAATTAGGAAAAGAAAATATTTTGTCTAAAAACCATATTCCTTTTTCAACACCTTTAAATCAGCTAAAAGGGTCTGGATTTCCTCATCATTTGTACCATCGTAATAACCTCGGATTCGTTTATCTGGATCAACCAATACAAAATTTTCGGTGTGAATCATATCGTGTTTTCCTCCGTCACCGTCGTTTTTAACAACAAAATAGGATTTTCTTGCTAATTGATAAATTTCTTTTTTATCTCCTGTAAGCAGGTTCCATTTTGCATCGTTAACACCTTTTTCTAGTGCATATTTTTTTAGCTGTTCTACGGAATCAATTTCTGGAGTCACACTAAAAGAGAGTAATTTTACTTTGTTATCCTCTATGATTTCGCGTTGAATTAAATTCATATTGTCCGTCATTATTGGACATATTGAAGGGCAAGTTGTAAAGAAAAAGTCAGCGATATAAATCTGATTTTCGTACTCACGTTGTGTAATGATTTGCCCGTTTTGATTGGTCAAGCGAAAATCTGCAATTTTATGAAACTTTTTAACGTGCTGTAAACTACTGTCAACCAATTCAAAATTTACCTCAGCAGGTTGAAAAATTGGAAGTACTTCTTTGGGAGTCAATGCACGATAAAACAACGTTAAAATAATGATAGAAATTATTCCAAGTGTAATTAAAAACTTGCGATATGATTGAAAAAAAGTTCTCATTTGATCACAAAAATACACTCTTTTTACTGCTTTAATACGTTAAAAAAAAGATAATCTATCATCTGGGGGCTTGGTCGTCATGGAATTTGTTATTTTTGGGCTTCAATTGAAAAGAAAATCCAATGGACCCTATAATAATCAAAGGTATTCAACTTCTATTAAGTTTATCTATACTTGTTGTTTTACACGAACTTGGACATTTTATCCCCGCAAAACTATTCAAAACCAAGGTAGAGAAGTTTTATCTCTTTTTTGATGTCAAATTTTCTTTGTTTAAGAAAAAAATAGGCGAGACTGAATATGGGATTGGGTGGCTACCTCTTGGGGGGTATGTCAAAATTGCTGGTATGATTGACGAAAGTATGGACACAGAACAGATGAAACTTCCCCCTAAAGAATGGGAATTTCGTTCAAAACCAGCTTGGCAAAGACTAATAATAATGTTAGGTGGAGTAACGGTTAATATCATACTCGGATTCCTAATTTATATGATGATCCTCTTTGTTTGGGGAAAAACAGTAATGCCTACAGAAGCAGTTCCGGATGGATTGGTTGCATCTCCGCTAGCTAAATCAATTGGTTTTCAAGATGGTGATCGTATACTAACCGTTGATGGAGAGCCTCTTGAATTTGTCTTAGATGTCAATCGTGCTATGTTTCTTCGAAATGTGAAGACTGTCGAAGTTATTCATTCGAATGGAAGAAATGAGCGTATTTCAGTACCTCAAGATTTTGGTTCACAATTGTTTGAGGCTGGTGAAATTATACCTCTTACACCTCGTATTAGTTCAATTCTTGACAGTGTCGTACCCAATTCACCAGCGGAAAAAGCCGGTTTACAATCGGGAGATCGAATTATTTCAATCGATGGCATTGAGGTAAGTAGTAGAGATGAAATAGAAAATCTTAAAGAGAAAATGAGTGAGCTTGTAAATCTCGGTGTTCAGCGTGCCAATGAAACATTGGAATTGAGCATATCGCTTAAGGACGAAAAACAATTCGGTGCCTTTTTTGTGAATACACTAAGCCCTAGTCATGTTGAATTAGGGCTATACCAAAGTATTGTGGAAGGCTTTGATTATGGATATTGGACATTACACGACTACGTTGCTCAATTCAAATATATCTTTACTAAAAAAGGAGCCACTCAAGTAGGTGGATTTGGTGCAATTGGAAATCTTTTCCCTTCTCAGTGGGATTGGAGAGGTTTCTGGAGTAGTACAGCTTTAATTTCTATCATTTTAGCTTTTATGAATATTTTGCCAATTCCCGCATTGGATGGTGGACATGTGATGTTTTTGTTATATGAAATTGTCAGTGGTAAAAAACCAAACGATAGGTTTATGGAATTTGCACAAATGATTGGATTTTTCCTTTTAATTGGTTTGGTGTTGTTTGCCAACGGAAACGATGTCTATCGTTGGTTGTTCAATTAACCTGATTATAGAAATAACTATATTTTGTCAAAAAAAAAGGACAGTTGTTTGGGAGAAATAGATTTTAATTTATCTTTGCGCACCTAATCATTTTCCTCCTTAGCTCAGTTGGTTAGAGCATCTGACTGTTAATCAGAGGGTCCTTGGTTCGAGCCCAAGAGGGGGAGCCATATTAGACAGGAGGTCATTTTTGACCTCCTTTTTATTTTTATGCTTCCGTAAAACCTTACTGGCCAACATAATAGAT